>JAFPQL010000246.1 GCA_017414145.1 Oscillospiraceae bacterium
ATTCGTATAATATAGCCAAATATCCAAAGTGATCTTTGTGCAGAATCACCCCATATATTCCCTGCCTTTCGTCCGTACCAAGAGACAGAAGGGCAGAAAGCCCGCACAAAAAGGAGGAATCACCATGAAACATAGAAGAATGCTCGCAGCAGCTGCTGCACTGGTTATGCTGACATCCACCGCATGCGGTGCGAAGAAGAATGAGACAGCCACGCTCACAGAGGAAGCCCCCGTTATGTACGATAACGCTGACGGTGAGGCGGCCAAGGGTGACATTTCCGGTGCTGATGTTGCCGGTGCTGCCGCGGATGACGCTGCTCCTGAAGCCGCAGCGGGCGCCGCTGATGTGCCGGCGATCTATGCAGAACGTGAAGCCATGGCAGACGCGGCGGCAGGCGATTCGGTCGGCGCGTTCAAGAGCAGTGCCAAGAGTGATTCGCTTGCCCCCAGAACCGGAAGTGACATTTCAGATGACGACATCGCAGAGCCAATTGCACCGGAACCGGCACCCGTGGAGACGGATGTGCCCGTATCCCGCCCGGAGGCAGGCATCCTGACAGCCGGCGAATGGCGCGACCACGAGAACTGGGGCTTTTTCTCCAATCTTGTGAAGTCGGAGGCGATCGCGTTCCCAAGCTTCGGACTCGACCCGTGTCACCGTGTATCCGTCGATCTGACCGATGCAGCCGGCGCTCCGCTGCCGAACGCGCAGGTCACGCTCCTTGACAAGGGCGGCAAGGAGCTCTGGAAGTCCGTGACAGACAAGAACGGCAAGGCGTATCTCTTTGAGATGAACGGTGCGCACGGCACGTCCGTCAAGGCGGTCTGCGGCGGTGCGGAGGCTTCGGCAGACGTCCCCGCTTCCACGGACGGAACGCAGGGCGGTGCGGCAGCCTGCACTGACCGCGCCGTCACCGTCAAGCTCGATGCGGCTGCGGCTGCAAACAAGAAAACGCAGATCATGTTCATCGTGGACACGACCGGTTCCATGAGCGACGAGATGCTCTATCTCCAGAGCGATTTCACCGCGATCGCGGGCGAGGTCGGCGATGCGGACACGCAGTACAGTGCGCTGTTCTACAAGGATGAGGGCGACACCTATGTGACCCGCGGCGAGGGCTTCACGTCCGATACGGACGCGATCAAGAAGCAGCTCAATGCAGAGACTGCGGACGGCGGCGGTGACGAGCCGGAGGCAGTTGCCGAGGCGTTCACGCAGGCGTTTGTATCGGAGAACTGGCAGGACGACGCGGTCAAGGTCGCATTCCTGATCTATGACGCACCGCCCCACGACGGCAAGGAGGCGGAGCTGGAAACGGCCGTCAAGGCGGCATCGGAAAAGGGTATCCGTCTTGTGCCCATCGTATCGTCGAACGGTTCGCGCGAAACGGAGCTGTTCGGACGCGCCTGCGCGATCCTGACCAACGGCAGCTATGTATTCCTGACCGATCATTCCGGTGTCGGAGGCTCACATCTGGAGCCGATCATCGGCGACTACAAGGTCGAGAAGCTGCATGACATCATTGTGCGCGTGATTCAGGAGTATAAACAATGAGCAAACTCCTGATCGTCTGCGGTATCGTGCTGCTGCTGACTGGGATGCAGATTATCTGGCACTTCCGGGAAGCAGCCCGTGCGAAAACGAAACGAAGCCGGGAGATCCTGCTGCTGGTG
>JAFPQL010000028.1 GCA_017414145.1 Oscillospiraceae bacterium
GAACCGCTGGAACGCGAGACGGACCCGGCGCCGACCCATGCCGATCCCGCATACGGGTATATTTTCTCGCACACGCAGGGGAAGAAGTGTCTGGTCTTTGTCAATTCCCGCGAGGAATGCGAGGCGGTGACGACCTCTCTGCGGCAGTACTGCGAGTGGAAGCAGGAACCGGACCGCTTTCTCATTCACCACGGCAATCTGTCCGCGGCGTTCCGCGAGTCGGCAGAGGCGGTGATGAAGGACGAGGAGCAGACCCTGACGACCGTCACGACCGCGACGCTGGAGCTCGGCATCGACATCGGCAAGCTCGAACGCGCCTTTCAGCTCGACGCGCCTTTTACCGTGTCCTCCTTTTTGCAGCGCATGGGCAGAACCGGCCGGCGCGGACTGCCGCCGGAGATGTGGTTTGTCATGCGGGAGGAGGAGCCCGAAGCGCGTGCGATGCTGCCCTCCACCGTGCCGTGGAAGCTGCTGCAGGGCATCGCGCTGGTGCAGCTCTACGCGGAGGAGAAGTGGGTAGAGCCGCCGAAGCTCGACCGGCTCCCGTATTCTCTGCTGTATCATCAGACGCTGAGCACGCTGGCGTCCTGCGGCGAGCTGCTCCCGAATCAGCTTGCGGGACGGGTGCTGAAGCTGCAGCCGTTCCACCGCATCTCACAGGACGATTACCGCATTCTGCTCCGGCATCTGATTGAGAAGGAGCATTTGCAGCGGACAGAGCGCGGCGGCCTGATTGTCGGGCTTGCCGGGGAGCGCGTGCTGAATAACTATAAGTTCTACGCGGTTTTTCAGGACAGCGAGGAGTTCACGGTCCGCAGCCGGTCGCAGGAAATCGGCACGATTGTGCAGCCGCCGCCCGCCGGCGAGAAGATTGCGATTGCGGGTCATGTCTGGGTCGTCGATGAAGTGGATTTTGAACGCCATATCGTCTACTGCACAATGGTCAAGGGCAAGGTGCCGGCGTATTTCGGCGACTGTCCGGGCGATATCCAGACGCACATCCTCGAACGGATGCGCCGGGTTCTCCGGGAAGAGGTCATGTATCCGTACCTGATGAAAAATGCAGTGGCAAGGCTTCAGCTTGCGCGGCACACCGCGTCCAATTCCGGCCTTCTTGAGGCGCCGCTGATCTGTCTGGGCGGGGAGATGTGGGCGCTGTTCCCGTGGCTTGGCAGTTACGCCTTTCTTGCAATGGAGCGTCTGCTGAAAATCAAATGTGCGCAGAAGCTGCATCTTTCCGGCCTGTCTCCGTGCCGTCCGTACTTCATGACCTTTAAGATGAAGGCGGACAGGGAGACATTTTTCCGCGTGCTGCGCGAGGAGGCGGAGCAGGCGTTCGACCCGATGGATCTGGTCTATCCGGACGAGATTCCGCTCTTTGAGAAATACGACGAATATGTACCGGCAGAGCTTGTCAGAAAGGGCTTTGCATACGGCATTCTGAACATCCCGGAAATGATTGCGCGCATCCGGAACTGGAGCGGCAGCATTACGGATCAGGATGCGGAACCGGCGGACGGACTGCCGGATCAAATCGAAAAATAAAGAGGGATTTCCATGAATCTGAAACGCATCAGTACCGGCGCAGTTTCGGCAGCGATGCTGCTGACCGCCGTTCCGTTCCCGCCGCTGCCTGCCGGCGCGGCATCCTCTGTCAGTCTGTCGGACTTTGCGGCGGCCGTGCGGACGGTTGTGCGGCAGAGCAGTCCGGCGGCATATTTCGATGAACTGACCTTTGACCGCGCAGACGGCACGCTGTATTCGGACGGCGCCGAGACGGACGGTGCGGTCGGGGCGCTCTCCGTGCGCGGCGGCAGACTGATGCTGCAAACCGGCAGAACGCGCGGTGCAGGCAGCACGGTTCAGTCCGGCAGTGCCTATACGGCATTTGAGGAGGCTGCGGCGCGGTACGGGTATCATTATACGGAGACAGACGGCAGACTCACAATCACGAACGAGTTTCAGTCGTCGCGTCTGATTGTCAAGGCAAAGGGCGCCGTGGACAGTCACGGAGCGGTCACTGCGGCCGAGGGCTACCGCGATCTGCACATCTTCGGGTATGCGGATCCGGCGGCGGCATATGCGGCGTATCAGCAGTTCGCGGCGGATGCCCGCGTCGAATTTGTCCAGCCGTCGCATCAGGTGCAGCTGGATGATCCGGCAGGCGCGGCGGACGATGCTGCGGTTCTGCCCGCAGGCGCCGGAAAGTACATGACATGGGGCGCCGATCAGATCGGCGTCGAGGCGTTCATCGGGCAGTATCTGAACGCCGAGCTGCTGCCGCAGGTAACGGTCGCGGTCATCGACACCGGCATCAACGCGGAGCCGGCGCTGTTTGCCGGCCGGATCCTGGACGGCGGCGTGAACTATTCCAACTCCGGCGACGACACCGTGCGGGACGATCTCGGACACGGGACGCACTGCACCGGTACGATCTGCGAGCTGACGCCGTCCAATGTGAAAATTCTGCCGGTCAAGGTGTTTGACAACAAGGGCTCCGCGTCCGACGAGCAGATTTATCTCGGCCTGATGTACGCAATGGAGCAGGGCGCCGGCATTCTGAGCATGAGCTTCGGCGGACTGGGTGTCAGCCCGCTGGAGGTTGAGGCGCTGGCCGTTGCGGAACGGGCAGGCGTCATCTGCTGTGCGGCCGCCGGCAACAACGGCGACGACGCGATGTATTATTATCCAGGCGGCATCAGCTCGGCAATCACGGTCGGTGCGGTCAGTGCCGACATGGAGCGCGCCGGATTCTCCAACCGCGGCAAGCTGGTCGATGTGGTCGCGCCCGGTGTGGGTATTCTCAGCTATACGGTCGGCGGCGCGGAGAAGCAGGAGCGGCTGAACGGCACCAGTATGGCAACACCTCATGTGACGGCGTGCTGCGCGCTGCTGCGCACCTACGATCCGGACATGAGCCCGCGCAGAGCGGAGACGCTGCTGCGGCTGAATGCGGTCGATCTCGGAGACGAGGGCTTTGACGAGGAATTCGGCTGGGGTCTGGTCTGCATGAAGGATTTTCGCTGGGACGACGGCATCTGCTATGCGCCGGAATTCTCCGTCAAGGCGGGCAATTACGGCACGCCCCGCACTGTGGAGATTGAGACGGAAACGCCCGACGCGGCGATTTATTACACGACGGACGGTTCTGTGCCGTCCGCGGAGAACGGTCAGCGCTACACAGGCCCGCTGACGGTTTCGGAAACCGTCTGGCTGCGGGCGATTGCGGTGTATCCGGGGTATGCGGACAGCACCGTGACCGATACGGTATATTCGATCGGCGGACTGGATGTGCCGGTTCCGTTTACGGTGCAGGACGGCGTACTCGTGCGGTATCACGGCGTGCGGCGGGAGCTGACCGTCCCGGAATATGCAGACGGGCAGCGGATCACGGCAGTCGGTGCGGAGGCGTTCCGCGGATGCCGCTTTACAGAGGAGATCCGTCTGCCGGACAGTGTGACAACGCTCGGCGACGGCGCCTTTGCGGACAGCGCTGCGTTAAAGCGCGTGACGGCAGCGGGCGTGACAGCAGTTGGCGCAGATGCCTTTTCCGGCTGTGCCGTGCTGGAGTCCGTCCGGCTGGCTGACCGCGTCAGGACGGTCGGCGAACGGGCATTTCAGAACTGCCCGAAGCTGCGGAGCATCGCACTGGCCGGACTGACGGCGGTGCCGGCATCCTGCTTTGAGGGCTGTCCGGTGCTGACGACGGCGGAGCTGCCGGATGCCGTACAGTTTGCGGCGCGTGCCTTTGCCGGATGCGGCAAGCTGCGGACGGCAGGCGTTCGCTGGGAGCGGGTGACGGCCGTTGATGAGGATGCCTTTTCCGGCTGTGCGGGCATGGATGACGCGCTGTATCTGCTTTCGCTGAAGACGATCGGGGCGGGTGCGTTTGCCGGAGACAGTGCGCTGAAGGCAGTCTGCCTGCCGGAGACGGTGACGGCGCTGCCGGCGAATGCGTTTTCGGGCTGTTCGGGTCTGCGGCTGATCACGGCGCGCGGTCTGACGGAAATCGGGGACTATGCGCTTGCGCTGAAAAAAAACGCAGCGAATCTCATCGCGGATATTCCGTATGAGGCGATCACGACAGTCGGCTTCAGAGCGTTTTCGGGGTTCCCGCTCGGCAACGGCATGGATACGGTGTGCTTTTCTTCGCTCACGCGGGCGGAAGCGGGCTCATTTGCCGGTGCAATGGCCGGTGTGCTGGACTTCCCGCAGCTCCGGGAGGTACCGGAGGAGATGTTTGCCGACGCGAAAATTCTGGCCGTGCGTCTGGAGCAGGCGGAAACGGTCGGTGCGCGCAGTCTGCGCGGCGCGGCATCCGCGGTTCTGACATCTGTCTGCGGGGAGATCGGAGCGGATGCGTGGCAGGACGGATTTTATATCTGCGCGGTCGAGCCGGTTCCGGCGGCGGAAGCGTATGAGAACTGTCAGTTCTGCGATGAACCGCTGATTATGCGGTTTTCCGCGCAGGAGCAGACGGTTCCGTGCGGCGGATACGCGCCGATGCAGGTCTGTGCGGCGGCGCCGGGCATGACCTATCAGTGGCTGCTCGCCGAAAACGGGACAGAGACTGTGATTGCGGGTGCGGATACCGACCGCTGCGAGGCGGATACTTCGGCGGCGGGTACATGGCATTACATCTGCCGGATGACCGCATCGAACGGCAAACAGGACAGCGTTCCCTTTACGGTGACGGTGACGGAGCAGACCGCCGAAGATGCGGTTCTGACAGCGGGCGGCATGACCGCGCCATCCGATGCAGGACAGACGGTGCTGCTTTCCGGACATCCGGGCGGGGAGATTGTTCTGCGTGCGGATGCGACTGCCGCAGTGACCGGACGCCTGACGGATACCGCGGGACAGACCGCCGGTGTCTGGACGCAGAACGGAGACGGCAGCGCACATCTCTCAGCGGACTGCAAGGCCGGCAGTTACCGGCTGGTGACGGAGCTGCTCTGGGACGGCGTCTACACGGTACAGTCCGCGGCACATCCGGTGCGGGCTCTGTCGGACTGCCGCCTGACAGCCGAAGCGGTGCGCGGCTCGGATGTACCCGCCGTCACGGTTCTGACCGCAGACGGCACGCCGCTCACCGAGGGACAGGATTTCGTCTGTCACATGGCATTTCACAATCACATCTGCACCGTTTCGGTGTTTGGCACGGGCGATTA
>JAFPQL010000247.1 GCA_017414145.1 Oscillospiraceae bacterium
CTCGCAAAGAACATCCCGAATGTAAAGCGCATCCGCTTCTTCATGACCTTCGGACAGAGCTATCTGACGCATATGAAGTGCCTCGAAAATGTCGGAATGCTCTCGACGACGCCGATTGACTTCAACGGCACGGAGATTGTCCCGATTCAGTTCCTGAAGGCACTGCTGCCCGATCCGGCATCGCTCGGCCCGCGCACCGTCGGCAAGACGAATATCGGCTGCATCTTCACCGGCATCAAGGACGGCAAGGAGAAGACGATCTATATTTACAATGTCTGCGATCATCAGGAATGCTACAGAGAGCTCGGCTCCCAGGCGATTTCCTACACGACCGGCGTGCCGGCGATGATCGGTGCGGCGCTGGTGGCAAGCGGCATCTGGCGCAATGCCGGCGCAAAGACGATTGAGGAATTCGATCCCGATCCGTTCATGGATATGCTGAACAAATGGGGTCTGCCGTGGGTGGTCGATGAGCACCCGCAGACGGTGGAGTGATGCGGCGGGCTGCCCTGCCGACTCCCTGCTATATTCTGGATGAGGCAAAGCTCCGGAGCAATCTGGAGCTTTTGCACAGGGTCGAGCAGGAGAGCGGCGCACATATTCTGCTGGCACAAAAGGCATTTTCCTGCTTTGCGGTCTATCCGCTGATCGCGGAATATCTCAGCGGAACGACGGCGAGCGGGCTCTTTGAGGCGCGGCTCGGTGCGGAGGAATTCGGCAAGGAAAACCATGTGTTTTCGCCGGCGTATGACGAAGCGGAGTTTTATGAGCTGTGCCGCATCTGCGACCACATCAGCTTCAACTCCTTCCGTCAGCTGGAAACCTACCGGCCGCAGTGGGAAACATCCGGCGTCAGCGTCGGCATCCGCGTCAACCCCGAATGCTCCACGCAGGGCGACCACGCCATTTACGACCCCTGTGCGCCCGGCTCGCGTCTCGGCGTCACCGCGGAAAATTTCCGCCCGGAATATCTGCTCGGCGTCGAGGGACTGCATTTTCACACGCTCTGCGAGCAGAATGCCGACGACCTCATCACGACCTTTGCGGCGTTTGAGGAGAAATTCGGGGCGTATCTGCACCGGATGAAGTGGCTCAATCTCGGCGGCGGGCATCACATCACGCGGGCGGACTACGATGTGCCGGCACTGATTTCGCTGATTCTGCGCATCCGGGCGCAGTACGGCGTGACGGTCTATCTCGAACCCGGCGAGACGATTGCGCTGAACGCCGGCTGGCTCGACACAACTGTCATGGACATCGTGGAGAACGGCATCAAGGTGCTGATTCTCGATGCGTCCGCCGCCTGCCATATGCCCGATGTGCTGGAAATGCCCTACCGTCCGCCGCTTGCGGGTGCCGGAGAATGGGGTGAGAAGCCGTATGAATACCGCTTGTCCTCGCGGACCTGTCTGGCGGGTGACATCATCGGGGACTACAGCTTTGACCGCGAAATCCAGATCGGCGACCGGCTGACCTTCTGCGATATGGCCATTTATTCCATGGTCAAGAACAACACCTTCAACGGAATGCCGCTGCCCGCGATTGCGATTCAGCACGAAAACGGTGACTGCGAGATCATCCGGCAGTTTGATTACACGGATTTCAAGGGGCGGCTGTCATGAAAACTGTTGTCATTACGCGGAAAAAGCAGTTTGCCGCCGCGCTGGTTTCCTATTGGATTGTGCGTGCGGACCTCGCGGAGTCGATGCCGGAACGGTTTCAGACGGTCAGTCAGGCGCGTTTGGGTCTGACCGGTCATCCGCGCCCGACGCTGCATATTGCACTGCTGAAGGACATCGGCATCCCGGTCGGAAACGGCGAAACAGTCCGGATCGAACTGCCGGACGAGGTGCAGGGCATCTATGTCGTCACGATGGACGGTGTGCGGTCAGACTGCGCCGCACTCACCGGAGATCATGCGGAATTCCGCTTCCGGATTGTCACAAAGGGCGGCTTTCTTCGGCCGGCATATCCGGTCATCGAACAGGAGAGCGCCGGGGTGCTGTCCGACTGAATCATGAAACCGCATATTGGGAAAGGAGCGAACGGTCATGCCTTTCAGTTACATCGAAAGCATCGGCGGGGAGATCCTCGCAAGCGGCGGCGGCGGGTTTCTCGTCCGCTGCAATACATCGGAGTGGGAAATGTACTGGGTATTTACGGCGGAGGCGTGTGCGGCGAGCGGCTGGCGGAAATTCTTTCGCAGAGACTGCCTGTTCTGGGATGACGGCGGTGCGTCGGAGCATCCGGAGGAGACCGACCGCGGCATTCTGGCGCAGAAGCTGACTTCCGGCGCGGCGCAGAACGGCGATGTCTGGGTCAAAACCGAAAAGGGCGGCATCTCGGTCGTCCAGCCCTTCGGCGACGAGACCTATCCGCCGGAGCCCGGTGAGGAGATCGCGCCGGACGGCGTCCGGCATCTCCCGGTGCAGAAGGAGTGGCTCAGCACCATGCTCCGCATCAAATGGGAGGGCGAGCCTCAGGTACGGGCATGGGGGAAATATCATGTGCTGCTCTGCGATTACAAGCCCGGCGGACTGCGCTACCGGCTGTTCGGGCATTATGATTCGAGAAGCAGCTTTGACTCCTGCCCCGCGTGGTATGAGGATATTTCAGACGCGCTTGGTGAGGAGCTGCTCGCACACCCCGAACGGATCGCCGGTGTCTACCGGCAGATCCGCGAAAAATCCGGCTGGTAAGCCCGAACAACAGAAAGGAGCGGGATGTCATGGAACAGGCACTGAGCTATATCCGCAGCATCGGCGGCAAGATCGTCGGCAAGGGCGGCGGCGGCTTTCTGGTGCGCTGCACCCGGTCGGGCATCGTTAGATATCTGTTTGTCGGTCCCTATTATCCGGCGGGCAGTATGGACTGCGGCCCGGCGTGGTCGTTTACCATACCGGAATCCCTTGGCAGAGAGCTGGAGCAAAATCCGGAACGCATCGCCGCCGCTTACAGGGAAACAAGACTGAAATACGGACAGGGCACGCCGGCGGAACGGTTTGCGCTGTCGCGGAGATAACTGAAACACGCACAGAATTCTGAGGAAAGGCAGGGTATGCGTTTGACCACACCGAAGCAGGCCGGTTTTTCGATGCCGGCGGAATTTGCGCCGCATCACGGCACGGTGATGATTTTCCCGGTGCGCCCCGGTTCATGGGGCGTGCAGCCGGATGCCGCACAGCGGGCGTTTGCGGAGATCGCCGCAAGACTGTCACAGTGCGAGCAGGTGTATATGCTGGTCGATGACCGGACGGAGGCGGCCGCACGCGCACTGCTGCCGGAATCGGTCCGGCTGCTGCACATTGAGACGGACGATTCGTGGGCGAGGGATACCGCACCGACCTTTGTGCGGAATCGGGACGGCGAAATCCGCGGTGTTTCGTGGAAATTCAACGCATGGGGCGGCGATTTTGACGGGCTGTACCCCGATTATCAGCACGATGACGCCGTCGCGGAGGCGGTGTGCAGATCGCTCGGCGTCTCATGCTTTGACGCCCGTCCCTTTGTGCTGGAGGGCGGCGCGATTCACACGGACGGCGAGGGGACAGTGCTGGTCACCGAGGCCTGCCTGCTCTCAAAGGGGCGGAATCCCGCGATGACCAAAGAGGAGATTTCCGCGTATTTATGTGAATATCTCGGCGCGGAAAAGGTCGTCTGGATTCCGTACGGCATTTACAATGATGAGACGAATGAGCATATAGACAATATTGCGGCGTTTACGGCGCCTGCGGAAATTGTGCTGGGCTGGTGCGATGACGCATCCGACCCGCAGTATGCGATGTGCCGCGCCGACTACGAAGTGCTCTCCAAAGAAACCGACGCGAAGGGGCGGCGTTTCCGGATCGTGAAGCTGCCGGTTCCGTCGGCGCCCGTCTGCGTGACGGCGGAGGAATGCGGCGCATATTGCTTTTCTGAGGGCGAGGACACCCGCGAGCCGGGCGAGCGCCTTGCCGCGTCCTATGTCAATTTTTACATCGGGAATGACTGCGCGCTGGTGCCGCAGTTCGGCGGTGCGTTTGCGGCAGATGATGCCCGTGCGCTCCGCATCCTGCGCGGCTGTCTCCGCGGGCGGGCGGTCGTTCCGGTCTCCGCACGCAGTATTCTGCTGGGCGGCGGCAATATCCACTGCATCACGCAGCAGGTGCCTGCCGGCAGAATTGCCGCGGAAATCCGGCTGCTCAGACAGTCGGAAATCCCGCTTCTGCGCGATTTTCTGTACGATGCGATCTATATTCCCGCCGGTGCGGCGCCGCCTGACCCGGCGATTCTGGAGCAGCCGGATTTGCAGGTATATCTGCGGGATTTCGGCGGCTCACCGCATGACCGTGCGCTGGCTGCGGAATACCGCGGCAGAATTGTCGGTGCGGTCTGGACGCGCATCATGGACGATTACGGGCATCTGGACGACGAGACGCCCTCGCTGGCGATTGCGGTCGCGGCAGGCTTTCGCGGGTACGGCATCGGCACGGCGCTGATGCGGGGAATGCTGCGTCTGCTGGAGCAGGCGGGCTATGCGCGGCTGTCGCTCTCCGTACAGAAGGAAAACCGCGCCGCGAAGCTGTATTTGCGGCTCGGCTTTGAGATCGTCCGCACATCGGACGAGGAGTATTTCATGGAATACCGCTTCGGAAGCGCCCGCTGATGAACCGGCGCGGCGGATTTCGGCTGTAAATCCACGCCGCCTGCATTTGCGGAACTGAACGATGCGCAGGATCCGAACGAAGATCACAAAACCGCGCCCGGTCTGATCCGGCAGGAGCAGAACGGCAGCAGAAATTCAACGCCTGAGCGGCAGAAATGAGGAACATATGAGCAGAAAAGTCACGGCGGCTGCGGTGCAGATGTCCTGCAGCCCGAACCCCGCGGAGAGCCTTGCAAAGGCCGAGCGCATGATCCGGCAGGCCGCAAAGGACGGCGCGCAGATCATTCTGCTGCCGGAGCTGTTTGAACGGCAGTACTTCTGTCAGGAACGCCGCTATGATTATTACGCATTTGCGACGAAAACAGAGGAGAACCCCGCCGTTTTGCGCTGTATGGAGCTGGCAGCGGAGCTCGGTGTTGTGCTGCCCGTCAGCTTTTACGAGCGCGACGGCAACCGCCTTTACAATTCCGCTGCGATCATCGACGCGGACGGCAGTCTGCTCGGCGTTTACCGCAAGACGCATATTCCGGACGACCATTACTATCAGGAGAAATTCTATTTTTCGCCCGGAAATACGGGCTTTCTGACATGGCAGACGCGGTATGCGCGCATCGGCGTCGGCATCTGCTGGGATCAGTGGTTCCCGGAGACTGCGCGGTCGCTCGCGCTGAACGGCGCGGAGCTGCTGTTCTTCCCGACGGCGATCGGTTCCGAGCCGATTCTGGAAACGGATTCCGCGCAGCACTGGCGCACCTGTATGCAGGGACACGCCGCCGCCAATATCATGCCGGTCATTGCGGCAAACCGCATCGGCACAGAGACGGTCACGCCCTGCCCCGAAAACGGCGGACAGTCCTCGGCACTCTGCTTCTACGGCTCGTCCTTCCTGACGACTGCGACCGGCGCGATTGCCGCCGCTGCGGGACGGGATGAGGAAACCGTGCTGATGCAGTGCTATGATCTGGACGATCTTGCACAGCAGCGGCTGGACTGGGGCATTTACCGCGACCGCCGTCCGCACTGCTACGGCGCCGTGACGGCAGAGTAATCCGGTTTCCGTCCGGAAATCATCTGTCTCCGGCGGAGTGAAAACGGGGACGCTGCCCCATGCCCCCGATTTTGAGATTGAAATGCAAAGCCGCCGTCCCGTATCACATCGCGGGACGGCGGCTTTTTGCTGCATAGATGACGGATTGTTACCGGACAGTCAGTGTCGCGGCTGCGGAAACCACGGAATCATTGCTGCCGATGATGACACAGCGGTACTTCTGACCGCTGCGGGCTGCGGTGGCCGGCACGCGCAGGGTTGCGGTGCGGCAGCCGCTCTGCGTGGAATTGTTCCAGCCGGAGCCGGTGTTGTACTGCCACTGATAGGTCAGACCGCTGCCGGTCGCGGTGACAGTGAATCTGGCGGTGTCGCCGGCGGAAGCGGTGACATTCTGCGGCTGTGCGGTGATCGCGGTTTTCACCGTGATTGCCGCCGCAGACGAGGTGACCGTCATGCCGTTTGAGCTGGTGACGATGCAGCGGTACTTCTGACCGTCGCGGGCTGCGGTGACCGGCACACGCAGGGTCGCGGTGCGGCAGCCGCTCTGCGAGGAGTTTGCCCAGCCGGAGCCGTTGTTGTACTGCCACTGGTAGGTGAGGCCGATGCCGGTTGCAGTGACGGTGAACTTTGCGGTGTCACCGACTGCTGCGGTCACGGACTGCGGCTGTGCGGTGATAGCCGGCTTGACGGTCAGGGTTGCGGCGGTCGAGGTCACGGAAGCGCCGCTGCCGGACTTGACGATGCAGCAGTACTGCTGACCGTCGCGGTATGCGGCGACCGGAACTTTCAGCGTCGCGGTATTGCAGCCTTCCAGCGTGGAATTTCTCCAGCCGTTGCCGTTGTTGTACTGCCACTGATAGGTCAGATTGCTGCCGGCTGCGGTGACGGTGAATTTCGCCGTGTCACCGACCTTCGCAGTGACATTCTGCGGACGGCCCGTGATGGTCGGCTTGACCTTCAGCACAGCGGCGGACGAGACGGTATGGGGACCGTAGGGACCTGTGACGATGCAGCGGTATTTCTGTCCGTCGCGTGCCGCAGTGGCTTCGACGCTGATGGAAGCGGTATCGCAGCCGGGCAGCGAGGAGTTTCTCCAGATTGAGCCGGTGGCATACTGCCAGCGATAGGTCAGGGCGCTGCCGGCCGCGGCAACGGAGAAGGTTGCGGTGGTACCGGCGGAGACGGTCACGGTCTTGGGCTGCGTGGTGATCTCCGGCCCGCAGGGCTCAACGGTGACATCCACAGCGACACCGCGGTCGTCCCAGACCGAACCGTTCCGGACAGTCCCGCCGGCAGGCGTTCTGACTGACACGCCGTTCAGCGTCAGGCCGCCGGTAAAGTCGCAGATTCCGCCGTTGGAGCCGGCTGCGATGACAGTGGAATTCGTGATGACAAGCGCGGATTTCTGGCTGTCGCCGGTGATGCCGTAATCGGCTCTGGTGCCGATATAGGGGTTTGCCTCGACGGTGGTATCCTTGATCGTGAGCCTGGAATTGACGACATAGATTCCGATATCGCGGAGCGCCATCAGCCGCAGCTTGCCCGGACCGGTAATGACGGTATCCGCAAACAGATAGAGCGCCGGGCGGTTTCCGGACTGCGAGAG
>JAFPQL010000248.1 GCA_017414145.1 Oscillospiraceae bacterium
ACAGACAGCGGCGTCTCTGAGCTGAAGATCAAAAAGCGACAGGGTCTGCCGCAGGGCATCCCGGTCCGCGGCGGCAGAAGTCAGCAGCCGCAGCATCTCATATTCATTCTGCTGTGCGGCAGCCGCTGTCAGCGCCGCAGCCGTATCCACAGCCTGACGCACGGCATCGCTGCCGAGATAATCCAGACATTTGCCGACATTTCCGCCGAAGCGGGACACCGCCGACTGCGCCTCATCCGCAGCATAGCCCCGCGCATTGAGGACGCCGGCACATTCCGCCGGCGTGACGGGGTTGACCGCCATGGCAGTCATGCGGGAGAGCAGGGTCGGAAGCAGCGCACCGGGCGTTTCCGCCGTAAAGACAAAGCAGGCGTGTGCCGGCGGCTCCTCGACGGATTTGAGCAGTGCGTTCTGCGCCTGAATGCTCATGGCGTCCGCGTCCGGAAAGAGGAAAATCCGCATATCGCCGTTATTCGGCAGGATGGCCGCTTCACTGCGAATCTCCCGCACAGTCTCGACGGAGAATCCGCCGCGCTTTCCCGAATGCTCCGCATACAGCACATCGGGGTGGGCATCCTCGGCAATCAGCCGGCAGCTTTTGCACTGTCCGCAGGGCGCGTCGTCGCGTTCCTCGCAGAGCACGAGCATGGTAAACCATTTTGCAGCGAGCTTTTTGCCGCAGCCCGCCGGTCCGTGCAGCAGCAGCGCGTGCGGCAGATGCGCACCGGACTTCATCAGGCGAAGCTCATGCAGCAGCGCGGTGTTGCCGGCGATTTCCGGCACGCCGATGCTGTTCACAGCTTTTCAAACCGCTCGATATTCGTGACAAAGATCGTCGCGCCGCCGACGGCGACTTCGAGCGGCATCGCGGGAACCGTGCCGGAGACAGGCGAGCCGTAGGTCGGTGTTGAGGGTACAAACTGCTTTCTGTGGTGACATTTCTGCTGAATGACATCAATCACGGCGTCGATCTGATTCTCCTCCACGCAGATGAGAAAGGTGGTATTGCCGGAGCTGAGGAAACTGCCGGAAGACGCGAGCTTCGTCGCACGGAAGCCGTGCTTGGAAAGCGACTTTGAGACGGCAGCGCTGTCGTCTCCGTTCACGACGGCAAAAATCAGCTTCATAGTATGGAATCGCCTCATTTCCTGTGTTTTTTCCTGTCAATCAAGGGGCATTCCGGACAATCTGCGGTCCGGCCGCTTATGCGAACCCATCATTATTATACCACAAACCGGTAAAATAAGCAAGACCGCACAGCAAAAAAATCCCTGTCCGGCAGGACAGGGATTTCTCTCAGGCGTCAGCGGCCGGTCAGAGCGTCAGCAGCCGCCTGCTGCGTCAGATTACAGTCTTCCCGCAGATTCCGGATCCGGGCAAACACAGTGCTGCCCCCTTTTGAATCCGCCGGAGCTGCAATCAATAATCGTCATAAGACATTCCGGCGCTGTCGCAGAACAGATATGCGACATCCGATGTGACCGCGAAGTAATTGCTGTCCTTGTCAGGCTTTACGATGCAGCGGTATTTGATGCCCCAATCAGAATATTCGTACCAGACTTTGAGGCTTGGGGATGAAGCGCCGGTATTCTTCCAGCCGGAGCCGTCATTTTTCTGCCACTGATAATACAGATTCGTACCGGTCGCACTGACGCTCATAAAGCCGTATTCCTGCCAATCGTCCGGCGACCACCATGTCAGATTTACATCCTCCGGCTGCTTCACGATCTGAATCTGAGAAGCCCGGAGCGTCACTTCATCCGAGACGATCCTGCCGTCATACGCAGTCACAACACAGCGGTACCGATAGCCGTCGCGGTATCTGTACGCAAACACCGGCATTGTGTCTGTATTGCAGCCTTCCGCGGTCGCGTTTCTCCAGCCTGAACCGAAGTTATACTGCCACTGATAGCGCAGATTCGTCCCCTTGGCACTGATTTGCAGCTGCGCGGTCTGGCCGTACATGACGGACTGACTTACGGGCTGCCGCAGAATGGCCAGCTTTACAAAGGAGAGCGTTGCCGGCTCGGAAACCGTCTGTCCGTTCAGCGATGTAATCACGCAGCGGTACTGATAGCCGTCGCGGTATTTTTTTGCCTCGACAGAAAGCGTATCCGTACGGCAGCCGTCCAGCACGGAATTTCTCCAGCCGGTGCCGGTGTTGACCTGCCACTGATAGGCAGGATTCCTTCCCCACGCGACGACCCGGAACGCGACCGTTTCGCCGAGGTGATCCAGTGTTACGCTCTGAGGCTGTGCGGTGATTTCGCCCTCTCCGTAGACCGTCAGGACAGCAGTTCTTGAGACCGTCTTTTTGCCGTTCGGCTGTTTTACGATGCAGCGGTATTTCTGACCGTTCCGTGCAGGTGTGGCCGCCACGGTCAGGGTCGGCGTATCTGCGCCGGGCTGTCCGGACGCTGCCCACACAGCTTTGCCCTCGTGATAATACTGCCACTGATAGGTCAGACCGCTGCCGGACGCAGTCAGGGTAAATACCGCATCATTGCCTTCGGCGGCCGCGGTATTCTTCGGCTCCACCGTGATGATCGCATTCGTCAGATAGCCGGGCTGTCCGGCTTTGTCAATGCGGGCATACGCTGCGTCTGTGTTATTTGAGCTGTATTTTGTTCCGTTTCCGCCCTTCAGGTTCCGGCAGCCGGTGAACATCTCATAACCGGGCTTGTAATAACCATGCGTCAGGCTGCTTGTATCCCACCGGTCAGAAACATGAATCGCAGTCAGATATGAACAGTCTCTGAACATCAGGCCCATATATGTCACCTTTGAAGTGTCAAAGCCGCTCAGGTCAAGTAAAGTCAGATTGTTGCAACCACTGAACATCGAGTTCATATTTGTCACAT
>JAFPQL010000249.1 GCA_017414145.1 Oscillospiraceae bacterium
ACACCTTTCTGGAGATGTACGGCAGCGGGCAGCTCGATCAGCCTGTGCAGATGTCGGAGGCGGCACTCACGGAGGCACACGCCAAGCTCGCGGCCTGCACGGGACTTCAGGCGGGCGAGGTTTGTACCGTCCGCGACCTGCTGCACGGCCTGATGCTGCCGTCCGGCGCGGATGCGGCCTATATGCTCGCACAGATTGCAGCGGGCTCCGAGGAGAAGTTTGTCGCGGAGATGAACCGGCTCGCGGCGGAAATGGGGCTGACGGATACGCATTTTGTCAACTGCACCGGCCTGCACGACGACCGCCATATCAGCACCGCGCAGGACATTGCCAGACTGCTCTGCTATGTCAGGCGGAATCCGGTCTGCGCCGGGCTGATGCAGACCCCGTCCTATACCACGCCCTCCACGGCGGAGCATCCGCAGGGCGTCTCCCTCCTCAGCACGGTGTTCTCCCGCATGAGCGGCACGGAGCTGCTCGGACGCGGATACCGCGTCGTCGTGCGCGGCGGCAAGACCGGCTTCACGAATGAGGCGGGACAGTGTCTGGCAACCTTTGCCGACGACGGCGGCGGACGGGAATTCATCTGCGTCGTCGCCGGATGTGACGGCGCGGAGCCGATGGACGCGGTCTATGACACGCTGACGCTGTATCAGCTCACGGAGCGGCCGCTCTCCGGCATCGACCGCTATCTGCCGGACGATCTCATTGAAGAAACGGAGTTCTCCGGCAGCTCGATGCCGTAAACGATACAGGCTTGCACAAAAGAAGGGGCGATATTTTGTTGAATATTGCCCCTTGTTTTTTTGAGGAAAATGTGTTATAATGATTACTCTGACACAGAAGTCTGAATCCGAACGGAGGCGAGTCGATGAAACCGGTCAGACCGATCATTACTACGGCGAAATCGGCAGGGTTCTGCTTCGGCGTGGACCGCGCCGTCAAGCTGGTCTACGAGGCGCTGGACGCCGGAAAGCGCGTGGCGACACTCGGCCCGATCGTCCACAATGACTCTGTCGTCAGCGACCTGCTCGCACGCGGCGCCCGCATCATCTCGGATGTCTCCGAGCTCAGTGAGGGCGAAACGCTCATCATCCGCGCACACGGCGTCGGCAGAGCGGTCTATGAGGCGCTGGAAGCCCGCGGCAATGAGGTGATCGACGCGACCTGCCCCTTTGTGGCACGCATCCACCGGATTGTCACCGAGCAGACTGCCGCCGGCAGACATATTCTGATTGCAGGAGATCCGAAGCATCCGGAAATACAGGGAATCGTCGGACACTGTACTCAAAATTACACAGTTTTTCAAAATCAAAATGAACTAAAGTATCTGATTGATAGAACTTTACCCCAAAGGCTTGCTTTAATCGCGCAAACCACCTATAATAAAATACTATGGGGGGAGTGTATGAAACTGCTTCCTTCCGATGACCCCGATTTGCTCGTGTTCGACACGATCTGTAATGCCACCGCTGCACGGCAGTCTGACGCGGATGCGCTCTCAGAAGCATCCGATCTGATGATCGTCGCAGGCGGGCGTCACAGCTCCAACACCGTCAAGCTCTACGATGTCTGCCGGCGCAACTGCCCGACATGGCATATTGACGATCCCGCGGAGCTCTACGCAATCATCCCGGAGCTGAAAGCGGCAGTCGCCGCGGCGCTCAGCGGACGGGCGGCAGATGACAGAGTCCTGCATATCGGCATCACGGCAGGCGCAAGTACACCAGCCCACATCATTAAGGAGGTTCAAACCAATATGTCTGAGATCATTGACACCATTACCAACACCCCGGAAAGCGAGGAATTCAGCTTCGAGGCTGAGCTCGAAAAGAGCTTCAGAAAAATTCGTAAGGGAGACCGGGTCCGCGGCATCGTTGCGTCCATCAGCGGCAACAGCGAAGTCATGGTTGATTTGGGTGCCAAGCAGACCGGTTATATTACCCTCTCCGAACTGACCACCGATACATCGAAGAAGCCCTCGGACATCGTCAAGGTCGGCGACGAGCTCGATCTTGTTGTCATCCAGGTCAATGACGCGGAAGGCACTGTGCAGCTCTCCAAGCGCCGCGTCGATGAGCTCATCGGCTTTGAGACCATTATGAAGGCAATGGAGAACAAAGAGGTTCTTGAGGGTACTGTGCAGAGCGTCGTCAAGGGCGGTCTGCTCGCAAGCTGCAACGGCGTCCATGTGTTTATTCCGGCTTCCCGCTCCGGCCTTTCCCGCGGTGCTGACCTGAGCGTCCTGCTCAAGCAGACCGTCCGCTTCCTCATCGTCGATGTCAACGAGCAGCGCCGCAGAGCGGTCGGCTCGATCCGCGATGTCCAGTTCGCAGAGCGTGATGCTGCAAAGGCAAAGTTCTGGGAGACCGCCAAGGTCGGCGATGTCTTCACCGGCGAGGTCAAGTCGCTCACCAATTACGGCGCATTTGTCGATCTGGGCGGCATTGACGGTATGGTCCATGTCTCCGAGCTGAGCTGGAGCCGCATTCACCAGCCGAGCGATGTGGTCGCAGTCGGCGATACCATCGAGGTCTATATCAAGGCACTCAATCCGGAGACCGGCAGAATTTCGCTCGGTCACCGCCGCCCGGAGGACAATCCGTGGCTCAAGTTCCTCAACAGCTATCATGTCGGTGATGTTGTCGAGGCGACTGTCGTTTCGATCACTGCGTTCGGTGCATTCGCCCGCATTACGGACGGCATCGACGGCCTGATTCACATTTCTCAGCTTTCGAGCGAGCGCGTCGCAAATGTCAAGGATGTCGTCAATGTCGGCGATACCGTGACGGTGAAGATCACCGCGATCGACGAGGAGAAGAAGCGCATCAGCCTCTCGATCCGTGCGGTCGGCGAGGACGCTGCCGAGGATGAGGCAGAGGAAGCGCCGGCAGAGGCGGCTGAGGAAGTCGTCTACTCCGACGAGACGCCCGCCGAGGCTCCCGCTGAGGACGCTGCTGAGTAAGCAATCCGGAAACGACCGGTCTGAGTCCGGCTCAGATTTTCAAAAGGAGGACGGAGCTCATTCGTCCTCCTTTTTGTTTTTGCCGCAAATCCGGTTTTCTCCGCCGTTTTTGAAGGTTGACAGCCGCCGGCGGATGTGATATGATAAAGGCAACGATCATGTTTCAGCAATCAGCGAAAGGAGAACCGCCGTGAATAAAAACGGAAAGACCCTGATTGTCATTCTGACAGTCATCGAAGTGATTCTCGCGCTCGTCGTCTATAATGTACTCAACTCGGTAACGGCCGCCGCGTCGTGGATCAAGTATCTCGCGGTGTTCGGGATTGTCGCAGCGGGGCTTGCGGCCGATATTGCGATTCTTGCCGGAAACCGTGCGTCGGTCGTCAGCGATGCCAAAAAGCTCAAAGACACCGACGACTATCTGCGCGCATTCCGCGCATGGCTGGACGAGGATACCCCCTTTGCCGACCAGATCAAAATTGCCGTGCGGCAGCTCGAATCCTTAAAGCGCAAGCAGGCAGCGCTCCGCGCCGTGCTGGACGATTCCAAGGACAGCCCGTTCTTCTCGGTCGCGCAGGAGGTCGATGCCTATATGCTCGCAAACAGCCGGCGCATTCTGAACCGTGTCATGATCTATGACCAGAACGAGCCGTATAAGTACAATATGCACATCGCCTATTTGCAGGATATTCTCGGCCAGAACGCCCATGTGCTCTCGGAATTTGAGAATCTGATTCTCGAAGTCTCGCAGATCGGCGACGATGCGGCCGAGGCGTCCACGCCGATGCTGACGGAGCTGACCAATGCGCTCCGGCAGGTCCGCACAAACGACGATGCCCCGCAGTGGGAACAGTTCGCGCAGAGCGAACAGGGACAGACACTTCAGCAGTAAGACTGACAGACCGCGCTTCGATTTCAACGGCACCGGTATCTGCCGGATGTCAAAAGGAGAAGAATATGAAACAGCTTCTGCCCCTGCTGCTGACAGCAGCGGCACTGCTGACCGTGCTTCTGTTCGGCGGATGTGCGGAAGGCAGCAGTACAGACTCCGGCGGCGAGCCCTTTCAGGTCGAAAGCATCACGACCGGGCAGACAACCACGACTGCCAGCCGGACGACTGCGACGGAGACGACTGTGACAACCGAGCTGACGACGCAAAGCTCCGAGACGGTCACGACCACGACCACCAAGCCGACCGTCGTCGGCAAGTGGGTGCTGGACTGCACCGCGCAGGAGGGCCACATTTCGTATCGGGATCAGTCCGAAAATCCGCCGATCGCATACCGGTATACGCTCCAGTACGAATTTCTCAAGAGCGGCACCGTCAAGCGCATTCACCCGCTCTACGGCTACACCGAGGAGGGCACATGGAGCTACGGCGAGCACGGCACCGAACGCGTGACGGCAGTGTTCCCGTATCACCAGAGCTTCAATCCGGAGGAAAAGCCGACCGCGCTGTGCTTTGAGGCCGGCAAGCTGTTCATCAAGGGGACGGCGGGCGGCACGGATTACTTCTTTGCGCGGGTTTCGGAGTTTCCGGAGACGGATCCCGTCCGTGCAGCCGAGGGAAAGGCGGCGCTGTCCGTCGCGGGCTACTGGGAGTGCGCATGGATCAATTCCGACGGCGAACAGATCACCGACAAGTATCAGGGCGCCGAGGTCACTTCCATGAAGATGGAGATTACGCTGGACGGCGACTGCATCCTGCACCGGAACAACAGCCCCGACGAATCCGCGGCGTATGCACTGATTTTCCTTCTGGACAATACGATGGAGCTGCGGCTGCTCCGCTCGAAGAATCCCTACAGCACAATCGGACAGCTTGAGGGCAGCGTGCAGCTGCGCAGCGGATATCTCATCTGGCGCTATACCGATCAGCTTTCGTACTGCTTCCGTTCCATTACGAAGGAGCAATTCCTCAAAGCAACACAGAGCGGCGTGTCAGTTCCGTCAGGGAACTGAAGAAAGGAGCGATCATGGCAAAGAAAATGAAATCCGGCGTCGGCTTTCTGGTCGGCATTGCCTGTCTGATGGTGCTGCTGATTTCGGGCGGCATACTCATCAGCAAACTGTTCCGGAAAAACAGCCCCGACGCCGACCGCGAAACCGCGGTTGTGCAGCTCGAAAAGAAGCTCAAGCGCATCAAGGTCAGCGAGGTGGCCCCGCGCAAGGCGACCGTCGAGATCGACAGCGACAACCTTGCGGAGGAGCTGCCGGACATCTCCAAGTATCCGCTGAGCGTGGACGGAAAGGGCAGCGTGCAGATCGAGATCTTCTCCTCGACGGAGAAATCCTCGTCCGGCACCGACGGCTGGCTCAATGAAGTCGCGGAAAAATTCAACCGGGAGCATCACGAAATCGGCGGCCAGTGGGCGACGATTTCCGTCCGGCCTGTGGCGTCCGGCGCCGCGATTGACTATATCGTGTCCGGTAAATATGTGCCGGAGGTCTACTCGCCGTCCAATATTCTCTGGGGCGAAATGCTGAAGTCGCAGAATGTCGATATTCATCTCATCACCGACCGCATCGCGGGCAATACCGCGGGCATCCTCGTCAGCCGTGAGACTTATTCCAAGCTGGAGGAGCGCTACGGTACGGTGGACATCAGCGCGGTCATTCAGGCGACGGTCAACAGCGAGATTACCATGGGCTACACGAACCCGTATGCGTCCTCGACCGGTCTGAACTTCCTTGTCACGGCACTGGAGGAATTTGACGCGAACGACATCCTCAGTACGGAGGCGACGGCACAGTTCCAGAAGTTCCAGCAGAATGTGCCGTTTGTCGCGTACACGACCCTGCAGATGCGGGAGGCCGCTGCAAAGGGCGTGCTGGATGCGTTCATTCTGGAGTATCAGTGCTTCATGAATGTCTCCGACCTGCGCAACTACCGGTTTATTCCGTTCGGTGTGCGGCATGACAATCCGGTCTATACGCTCAATACGCTGAGCGATGCGCAGAACGAGCTGGTGCAGACCTTTGTGGAATACTGCCTCTCCGATGAAAACCAGCGTCTTGCCAAGACCTACGGCTTCAATCAGGATGCGGTGGCGTCTCACAGCAAGACGCTGCCCGCGAACATCAACGGCGCGGCGCTGCTCAGCGCACAGAAGCTCTGGAAGACGGAGAAGGATGCCGGCAGTCCGGTCATGGCCGTGTTCATCGCGGATGTTTCGGGCAGCATGGGCGGTGCGCCGCTTCAGAATCTGCAATCCTCGCTGATTAACGCGTCGAAGTACATCAACGATACGAACTATGTCGGACTGGTCAGCTACAGCACGAATGTGGCGGTCAATCTGCCGATTGCGAAGTTTGATCTGAACCAGCGCAGCTATTTCACGGGCGCGGTGGAGGATCTGTCGCCGGGCGGCAATACCGCGACCTATGACGCGGTGCTGGTCGGGCTGGATATGCTCAGGGAAGCACAGGCGAAGGTCGAGAGCGAAACGGGTCAGCAGGTGAAGCCCCTGCTCTTTGTGCTGAGCGACGGCGAAACGAATGTCGGCAACAAGCTCGGCGACATCAAGCGCATCGTGGAGGGCATGGAAGTCCCCTGCTACACGATCGGCTACAATGCGAATCTGAGCGCACTGGGCGAGCTGTCCGCGATTAACGAGGCCGCGAGCATCAACGCTGACAGCGACGATGTGATTTACAATCTGAAGAGCCTCTTCAACGCCCAGATGTAAGCGTCCCATTGACCGAAGACCCGCCGCGGGCGAAATCAAGCCCCACACGCACTTCAACATGATAGAATCATAAAAATTCCGGCGCTGCCATGTCATCAATGGCGGCGCCGGTTCTGTATTTTTTTCAGTATGACGCACGGGGAACTTTCGGGAATCGCTGATGAAAGTGCCTTCGGCAGATTGATCATGAGGGCTGCCGGCCGGTGCTTCAGCCTGTGTGGTAGCGCTGCAAAAACTGCTTCGTCCGCTCCGCCGCCTGTTCGCTGAACAGCTGATCCGGCGACCCTTCCTCCGCGATCACACCGTGCTCCATGAAAATCACATGATCCGCTACATCCCGCGCAAACGCCATCTCATGCGTCACAATCACCATCGTCATGCCGTCCTTCGCCAGCGACTTGATGACCTTCAGGATCTCACCGGTCAGCTCCGGATCCAGTGCGGATGTCGGTTCGTCGAAAAAGAGCATCTCCGGCTGCAATGCCAGCGCCCGCGCAATCGACACGCGCTGCTGCTGACCGCCCGACAGCTCGCAGGGGTAGGCGTTCGCCTTGCTCTCCAGCCCCATTTTTCTGAGCAGCTGCATCGCGGTCTGCTCCGCCTGCTTCCTGTCCTGCTTCAGCACATGAACCGGTGCCTCCGTGATGTTCCGCAGCACCGAGAAGTGCGGAAACAAATTGAAATTCTGGAACACCAGCCCGATCTTCAGCCGGATGCTCCGCAGCGTCTTTGCGTCCGCATAAACGCTCTGGCCGTTCTTCTGCTTCAGCATATCCAGCCCGCAGACGCGGATGCTGCCGCCGTCTGCACGCTCCAGCTGGTTGATGCAGCGCAGCAGCGTCGATTTTCCGCTGCCGGACGGGCCGATGACGGCAATGACATTGCCCTTTTCGACTGTGAATGAAATGTCCTTCAGCACCTCCAGCTTGTCAAACCGCTTGCTGAGGTTCCGGACTTCCAGCATCGCCATTTCGCTGCACCCCCTTTATTTGTAATAATTCAGCTTCTTCTCCAGCGCCGCGGACAGCACCGTCAGCAGCATGGCGAGAAGAAAGTAAATCGCACCCGCGATGAACAGCGGCACCAGCGAGGAATAGGTCTGCATCTGCTGCTTTGCCTTCAGCGTGATTTCCGCGTAGGCAACCGTGTTTGCGAGCGATGTATCCTTCACCAGCGTGATGATTTCATTGGTGCTTGCGGGCAGCACCCGCTTGAATACCTGCGGCAGCACGATGCGGAAGAAGGTCTGTGTCCGGCCGAAGCCGAGACAGGCCGCCGCCTCATACTGTCCCTTCGGGATCGACTCGATGCCGCCGCGGAAAATCTCTGCGAAATATGCCGCGTAATTCAGCACGAATGCCGTCAGCACCGCACGGAACATATACGAATCGCTCTGAATGTCAAAGGAATTGAGCAGGGAGCCGATCGCGCCGTCGCCGGCGTGCAGCCGGAGCATCGGCACCGCGTAGTAGACGACGATGATCTGCAGCATGAGCGG
Organism: Oscillospiraceae bacterium; assembly: GCA_017414145.1. Next base: position 8,153 of record JAFPQL010000249.1, read on the forward strand.
TGTGCCGCGCATGATGAGAATATAGAGATTGGTCAGCCATGAGACAACGCGCAGCTTCGACATTTTCAGCAGCGCGACGACCATGCCGAGCGGAATGGCGTACAGCAGCGTGAAGAAAAATATCTTCAGCGCGGGCAGCAGCCCCTTCAGCAAAACGGAAATGATATTTCCGACATCCTGTGCGGTCATGAAAGATTCCTCCTGCGGTCAGTTTTGCGGAAAAAGTCTGCCGGACGGATCGGGGTCCCTCCGGCAGACGCTGGATTATGCCTTCAGTTCTGCTTTGACGGAATCGTATTCCTCCGTGATCGCCTGCTCCGGTGCCGCAGTGCAGAGCGAGACAATGACGATTGCGAGCAGCGCGCAGATGAATGCGGGCAGCAGCTCGTAGATATCCCATGCGCCGCCCAGCGGACGGATGAGGAATTTCCAGACGAAGATCATCACGCCGCCGGTGACAAGGCCTGCCAGTGCGCCCCATTTATTGGAACGCTTCCAGAAGAGCGCGGTCAGCATGACCGGGCCGAAGGTTGCGCCGAAGCCCGCCCACGCGAACGAAACGACGCGGAAGACCGAGCTGTCCTTGTCCCATGCGAGGATGACGCCCAGCACGGCGATGACGACCAGCACGCCGCGTGCGGTCACCATGGCGGCAGCGTCGGAGAGCTTCAGGCCGAAGGTGCGCTTTAAGAGGTTCTCGGACATCGAGGAGGATGCCGCGAGGAGCTGGGAGTCCGAGGTGGACATCGTGCAGGCGAGGATGCCCGCGAAGATCAGACCCGCGACAATCGCCGCTGCGACGCCGTGCTTCGAGAGCAGCAGCGCGATTTTCATGACGACGGTCTCCGAGTCATTCTTGCCGGCGCCGAACAGCGTTTCGATGCTGCCGTTTGCCGAGAGCTGATTGCCGATGAAGCCGATCAGGATTGCGACGCCCATTGCGATGACGACCCAGATGCTTGCGATCCGGCGGGAGAGCTTGATTTTGTGGTCATCCTTGATTGCCATGAAGCGGAGCAGGATGTGCGGCATACCGAAGTAGCCAAGACCCCACGCCAGCGTCGAGACAATCGGCAGGAAGCCGTATCCGGTCTGCGAGAAGCTGCCGTCGCTGTTCAGCGAGCGCGTGACGGTCAGATGCAGGTAGTCGGTCAGGTTCTTTGCATTGTCCATGACGGCGCTCCAGCCGCCCGCCGTGTGGACGCCGAAGATCACAATGATAATCAGCGCCGTCGTCATGACGATGCTCTGGATCAGGTCGGTGAAGCTCGCCGCGAGGAAGCCGCCGAGGCTCGTGTACGCGATGATGATGACGGCCGCGACGATCATGGCCGTGTGGTAATCCCAGTCAAAGAGCGCGTTGAAGAGCTTGCCGCAGGCGGAGAAGCCCGACGCGGTATACGGCACGAAGAAGATGAGAATGATGACAGCTGCGACGGCGTTCAGGATGCCGCGGTCATCGTGATAGCGGTCAGAGAAGAAGTCCGGAATCGTGATCGAGGCGGTTTTCTGCGAGTAAAGCCGCAGACGGCGCGCCACAAAGAGCCAGTTCAAGTAAGTGCCGATTGCCAGACCGATTGCCGTCCAGCCCGCCTCTGCCAGTCCGCAGAGATAGGCGACGCCCGGCAGACCCATTAAGAGCCACGAGCTCATGTCGGAAGCCTCGGCGCTCATCGCGGAGACGAGCGGGCCGAGCTTTCTGCCGCCTAAGTAGAAGTCCTTGACATCCCTGTTTTTTCTGGAAAAGACCGCGCCGATCATGACCATGCCGGCCAGATAGACGAGAATCGTCACCAGAATGCCGATTTTGCTGCTGTCCATAGTTTCTGAATCCTCCTTTTTATCTGTGCGTTTTTATATCGTCGAAAGCGGCGGCGCTCAGAACAGCCCGGAGATCACGCCGTTTTCATCGACATCAATGTTTTCCGCGGCAGGCTTTTTCGGCAGACCCGGCATCGTCATGATGTCGCCGGTCAGCGCGACAATGAAGCCCGCACCGGCAGAGACCTTGACATTGCGGATCGTGACGGTGAAGCCCTCCGGCGCACCCTTGATATCTTTGTCGTCCGTAAAGCTGTACTGTGTTTTTGCCATGCAGACCGGCAGTCCGCCGAAGCCGAGCGCGGTGAGCTGTGCGATCTGCTTCTGCGCCGCCGGGAGAATGTTGACGCCGCTGCCGCCGTAAACCTTCGTGACAATCGCGGTGATCTTCTCCTCGATCGTGCCGTCCAGCTCATACGAGAAGCGGAAATCGGGCGTCTCCTCCTCGCAGAGGCGCACGACCTCTTTTGCGAGTGCCTCGCCGCCTTCGCCGCCCTTTGCCCAGACATCGGACAGCACGACATTCACGCCGAGCGCTTTGCACTGCTCGATGACGCAGGTGATTTCGGCATCGGTGTCGGTCGGGAAGCGGTTGACCGCGACCACGGACGGCAGGCCGTAGACCTCCTTGATGTTGTGAACATGGCGCAGCAGATTCGGCAGACCCGCTTCCAGTGCGGCGAGATTCTCGTCCGCGAGCTCGGTCTTGGCCAGTCCGCCGTGCATCTTCAGCGCACGGATGGTTGCGACAATGACGACCGCGGAAGGCGTCAGTCCTGCCATGCGGCACTTGATGTCGA
>JAFPQL010000250.1 GCA_017414145.1 Oscillospiraceae bacterium
ATTTTCACCCGCGGAGCTCAGGCTGACATTGTAGAACACAATCGCCTCATCCAGTCCGTCGCCGTCCAGATCCACCACCGTAAAGGCGGAGAGATGATCGCCGTGCTTGGGATATTTCAGGCTGATGGAATTGCCGGCGGTCAGCTGAAGCGCCTGATATATCTGCTCCTGCTCGGCGGTCAGACGCGGCGGCGAGAGCATGGTCTCAACGCTCGCGGAGAAATTGCACGCCGGAAGCTGCACCGTCAGCGCGGCGGCGGCAGCCATGCGGAGAAATGCCGTTTTCATCGGTTATCCGCGCTCAGCCAGCGGGATATAGCGGGTCGCCTTGGTGATCGAGCGATAGGCCGGACGGATGATTCTGCCGCCCGTCAGCACCTCCTCGATGCGGTGCGCCGCCCAGCCCGCGATGCGGGAAACGGCAAACATCGGCGTAAAGAGATCCTCCGGCACGCCGAGCATCCGGTACACCAGACCGGAATACAGATCGACATTCGCGCAGATGTTCTTGGCCGCGGCGCGGGCGGATTTTTCCGCGACAAGCTGCGGCGTCAGGCGCTCAATCGTGCTGAGCATCCGGAAATCCTCCTCGAACTCCGTCCCCTTTGCGAGCTGAATCGCCTTCTCCTTGAGCAGAACGGCACGCGGGTCGGAGAGCGTGTAGACCGCGTGACCCATGCCGTAGACCAGACCGGCGCCGTCGCCGGCTTCTCTGCGCATGATGCGGCGGATGAGATCCGCCACGGCGCCCTCGTCGTCCGGATCGGAGATTTCGCGCTTGAACAGCTCCAGCTGCTCTATGACCTTATGGTTCGCGCCGCCGTGCCGGAAGCCCTTTAAGGCGCCGATTGCGGCAGAATATGCAGAATAGGGGTCGGTGCCGGACGATGTCAGCACACGGCAGGTAAAGGCGGAATTGTTGCCGCCGCCGTGCTCTGCGTGCAGCATCATGCAGATGTCCAGCAGATGCGCCTCCTCCGGCGTATACTGCCGGTCGAGCCGCAGCAGCGAGAGGATCGTTTCCGCGTTGGATTCCTCCGGGCGCAGCGGGTGCATGACCAGACTCTCGCCGTCAAAGGCCTGCCGCTTGACCTGATAGGCCGCCGACATGATGACCGGCATCCGCGCAATCATCGAAACCGCGACGCGCACCTCGTTCTCCAGCGAACGCTCCTCGCAGGCAGGGTCGTAGGAATACAGCGCCAGCACCGCACGGGCGAGCTTGTTCATGATGTTGTTGGAGGGTGCCTTGGCGATCATGTCGATCACAAAGCCCTCCGGCAGCTCCCGGCTGTCCGAGAGCAGCTCGCGGAAGCTCCTGAGCGCCGCGGCGTCCGGCAGATGCCCGAACAGCAGCAAAAATGCCGCCTCCTCATAGCCGAAGCGGTTTTCTGCCTCGACCGCACGGACAAGATCGGTGATCTGGTAGCCGCGGTAGATCAGCTCTCCCGGAATCGGCTCCAGCTCGCCCTCGTTCATGATATAGCCGTGGACATTGCAGATTTTGGTTATGCCGGCAACAACACCGGTGCCGTCCGGGCGGCGAAGGCCGCGGTTGACATGGAGCTTTTCAAACAGCGTGGGATCAATCGCGGCATGTTCCCGCATCCCCATACATAAGCTGTAAAGAAGCTCTCTTGACTGTTCGGAATTCATTGACCGTAGTCCGTCCTTTCCTTTTCCCTATCGGATTGACTGCATGATGAGATATACATACATAGTTATTATACTTCCTTTTTGCCCTGCTGTCAATGGATATTCAGCAAGTTTTCATGTTTCGTCAGTAATTTCACGGGCATCCGGTGCCCGGAGAGGAGATTTTGATGAAAGAACCGTTCCGGTTTTACCTGTTTGCCGCCGCCGTCATGCTCACGGTGCCGGCCGCTGCCGTTCTGACCCTGCCAAAGCCCTCCCGCAGCGGACTGATTTCCGATATGCCGCTGCTGTCGCAGAAGCCGCTGCAAGCGGATGCCGGATACAAGCCCGCGGACACCTACCGCGTGCTGCTGACGGATCGCGGTGAGATCGCCGAAGTGCCGGTGCGGGATTATCTGATCGGCGCCGTCGCGGCAGAGATGCCCGCCTCGTATGAAGCGGAGGCGCTCCGGGCACAGGCGGTTGTCTCGCACACCTACGCCGAGCGCATCCGGCTGCAAAATGCGCGCTGTCCGGATCCCGCCCTGAACGGCGCGGATTTTTCCGATGACAGCGCACAGTATCAGGCATTTTACACATCAGAGCAGATGCGGCTCGCCTACGGCTCACACTACGCAGAATTCTATGAGAAAATTGCCGCTGCGGTCGATGCCGCCGGCGATCAGCTTCTGTTCTCGGACGGCGAACCGATTGTCGCGGCATTCCACGCCGTTTCCGCCGGTCAGACCGAATCCGCGGAAAGCGTCTGGGGCAGTGCGCTGTCCTATCTGGTGCCGGTAAAATCGGACTGGGACCGCAGTGCGCCGCACTTTGAGGAGGAAGCCGTGCGCTCTGCCGAAACGGTGAAAAAGGCACTGACGGCACGCTTTCCGAAGATCGAACTGCCCGCGGAGCCTGCGGACTGGTTCCGGCTGACGGATGTCAGCGAATCCGGTACGGTCCGGACGGTGCAGTGCGGCTCGGAAACCGTATCCGGCCAGACACTGCGGGAGCTGCTCTCGCTGCGGTCGGCGTGCTTCACGGTCGTCCCGCGGGATGACGGCTTCGTGTTCACGACAAAGGGCTACGGGCACAATGTCGGCATGAGTCAGTACGGCGCGAATGAAATGGCAAAGCGCGGTGCGGACTGCGCGGGCATCCTCGCACATTATTATCCGGGTGCGGCTGCCGGCACGCCCTGACCGAAAGCGCCGGACTCACTGCGGCAGTTCCAGATACGCCCGCAGTGCCGGAACCGCCCGCTCCGCATCGTGATACCCCAGCCAGTACAGATTTCCGAGCTTGTCCATGTCTCCGTCAAACCGCGTGACGGTCACAGGCTCGGACGGCGCAAGGAGAAAAATCTCTCCGCGTCCGGCGCGCTGCTCCAGCAGATCGGCTGTCTCGTTGAACCGCTCGTTCGCCGCCGCCATGCTCTCCAGAAAATGCGGGTACTTCCGGTACATCAGCTTTGCGATTTTCGGCATTCCGGGCTCTCTGCGGTATGACAGCTCCCGCGTCCGCACGACGACGATCTTCCGCTCCCCCGATGCTTCCGCCCATGAAAGCGGGATTTTCTCGGCGCATCCGCCGTCCAGATACGGAATGCCGCCGATGACGACCGGACGAGACACATACGGGACTGTCGCGGACGCCTGAATGGCTCTGGACAGGCGGCACCTGCCCTTCTCAAAATAGGTCACTTTGCCGGTCAGGAGATTGGTCGCGGAGACTGCCATTCTGCGTGAAGGGTCACGGAACCGTTTTTTGTCAATCTGCAGTGCCTTCAGGAGGTCATGGAACAGGTAGGTGAAGCCCGTGATGCCGCCGTCCCGCAGATAGGCGCCGATGCCGCAGTAATTCGGGTCATGCCGGTAGGTCAGGTCGATTCTGGCGCCCCAGCCGATCTGTCCGGACACATAGCCGACCGCGGACAGTGCGCCCGCCGAGCAGCCGGCCACCGACCGCAGGTTGATGTCATGCTGCATCAGGCAGTCCAGCACGCCGACGGTGTAAAGCCCCTTCCAGCCGCCGCCCTCCAGCACCATGCAGCCTTCGGTGATCTGACTGCCCGCTCTGCCGGACGGAAGTTTGTCGATGTGCCGGTAAATGTTTCGTTTCATGGTATATGATTGCTCCTTGATTCTGATTTCGACTTTACGGCGGATTGCTCCGCCTCTTTTTATTATATCACAGATTTCCGCAGCCTGCAAGCGCTGCCGGCACCGGATGCCGCCCCTGTTGCAATTTCCGGCGGAAAATGCGATAAGCGGGGGCCTCCCGCCGGCATTTTCTAAAGTTCTCCGGCAGAGAAGCCGTATTCTCTCAGCTTGCTTTTTACAGCTTAATATGCTATAATGATATAAATTTCCGCCAGAAAGGACTGACCGCCGCTTGTATCTCAGAGAAATCAGAATCAAGGTGCTCAGAATCAAAAATGTCATCCTGACCGTCCTGTCGGTCTTCAACCTGCTCTTTCTCATCGACTCCCTGACCTCGCTGATTGCGATTTACTGGGGCGACTGGGAAACCATCCGGACTGCCAAGCGAACCATGCCGTCCGTCAGAGGCATCATCGTCAGCATCATTCTGCTCATCCTCATCGGCATCTCCCGCCGGCTGATCGGCGATGCGCAATTCTATTCCGGCTACTTTGAGGGCGATCTGGACGGAGAGGTTTCCTGCCGCGATCTTGCGGATGTGACCGGAAAACGCCCCGGCGCCGTCCGGCGGCGCCTGAAGCTGCTCCGGCTGCTGTATATGAAGGGCTTTCGGATGCAGAAGAAAGACGGCGCCGACTTTGCCGTGCTGGACAGCAAAACCGCCGTCTGTGAGTGCCGAAGCTGCGGCGCACAGATCGAAAAGCGGATGTATTTCACCGGTGTCTGCCCGTACTGCAAAAGCTCCGACCTCTTTGCCCGCGTGCTGACCGGCGAACGCTTCTACAGCATCTCCACGGACACCAAGCCGCAGACCAAAAAGGCGGAATACTACACCGTCAAAGAGCTGGCGGTGAAGCGCGCATGGTTTATCATCCTGATGCTGCTCGGCATCAGCGTTTGCGTGATGTTCTTCTTCATGATGGCCTCTGCCGCGGGAAATCTCAACGATGAGCAGTATATGCGGCAGGAGATTCTGAAGCCGGAAAATCACGCCTCGACCAGAATCATCACGAACAGGCTGCTTTCGACCATCTCATTGGGAACGGTCTTTGTCATCGGCCTGATTCCGGTCATCTTCAGCCGCATCGGCCGCATCCGCAGTCTGACCGTTGCGGACGCCTGCTCCAAATGCTTTGCGCGGAGCCGGGTTCCCTTCGTGAACGCAAAGGCGCTGCCGGATGTCACCGGCAAACCGGGCGCGGATGCAAAACGGATCCGCACCGTCCGCCGCACAATGCGTCTTGGCTATCTGCAGCACTGCACGCTGGAGCGTCACGACGAGGTTACGGTCACGCTGGCCAAGCAGATCACAAAGGACAGATGCCCAAACTGCGGCGCGCCGATTGTCGGTGCCGCGGACGCGCATTACACCTGCCGGTACTGCGGCAGCCGGATCATGGATGTCATCCGGAAAAAGTGAAACCTGCACCGGACGCCCTGTCTTCACGGGCGTCCGGTTTTTCTGCATACGGCACCGCGGTTTTCCGGCAGCGCCGCCCCGCCCCCGCCGATACTTGCATTTTCACGGGTTTTGTGGTATGATAGTAGCAGCAGAACCATACCATTTCAGAGGAGGCAGAGAAATGTCCGAACAGTTTTATGTCACCCTAAAGCAGGTCATTGACGAATTCAAGCTGGAAGTGCTGTGTATGCCCGACGATCCGGAGACGATCAGGGTCACCGAGAACGACATCACGCGGCCCGGCCTGCAGCTCATGGGCTTTTACGAATACTTCAATCCGGAGCGCATCCAGATCATCGGAAAGATGGAGTTTGCGTACCTTTCGACGATCGACGAGAACGAGCGCGTCCGCCATGTCGAGGCGCTGTTTGCGCAGCACATCAAGGCACTGTGCCTGAGCCGCGGCCTGCCCTGCTTTGCAGAAATGCTGACGCTGGCTCAGAAATATCATGTGCCGGTACTGCGCACGGCGGAGTCCACCTCGCATTTCACCTCAAATCTGCTCTCCTTCCTGAATCTGCATCTGGCGCCCCGCGTCACGCGGCACGGCGTTCTGATTGAGATTTACGGCGAGGGCATTTTCATCACGGGCGAGAGCGGCGTCGGCAAGAGTGAGTGCGCAATCGAGCTGGTCAAGCGCGGACACCGTCTGGTCGCGGACGATGCCGTCGAAATCCGCAAAGTCTCGAACACCAATCTGGTCGGCACCTCTCCGGAGAATATCCGGCACTTCCTGGAGCTGCGCGGCATCGGCATCATCAATGTCCGCCGGCTGTTCGGCATGGGCGCCGTCAAGCTCCAGCAGGAGATCGACATGATCATCGAGCTGGAGCCGTGGGATTCCAGCAAGGTCTACGACCGCATGGGCGTGGACGAACAGTACGCGAACATCCTCGGCGTCAAGGTGCCGTCGATGACGATTCCGGTCAAGCCCGGCAGAAATACCGCCGTCATCATGGAGGTCGCCGCCATGAATTCCCGTCAGAAGAAGATGGGCTACAACGCGACGCAGGAGCTGCTGCATCAGCTCGGCCTCGAAGACATGAAGGGGACCGAGACCGTCAAGGATTTTGATTCGTTCTGAGGAGATTTATGCAGATCAAGGCAGATTTACACACACATACCGTTGCCTCGACGCACGCCTACTCGACCGTCGCCGAAATGGCGGCCGCCGCAGCAGAAACGGGCGTCGAGCTGCTCGGCATCACCGATCACGGCATCGGAGCGCCGGATGCCCCGCACCGCTGGCACTTTCACAATTACAAGGTGCTGCCGCGGCGCATCGGCAGCGTCTGGCTGCTGAAGGGTGTCGAGGCAAATATCATGGACGAGGACGGCCTGCTGGACATGGACGAAAAGGAACTGTCCTTCTGCGAATGGGTCGTCGCGTCGTATCACACGGCCTGCGTGACCTTTGACCGCACACCGGAGCTGGTGCTGCGCGGCTACAGGGGCGTCTGTGAGAATCCGGCGGTCGATGTCATCGGGCATCCGACCACGGCGATGTTCCCGTTCGACTACGAGGCGGGCGTCAGACTGTTCAAGGAGTCCGGCAAGCTGGTCGAGCTCAACGAAAGCTCCCTGCAGTGGAAGCCGGGCGCACTGGAAAACGCCCGCGAATTCTACCGGCTGTGCAAGCAGTACGAGGTGCCGGTCGTTGTCAGCACCGACGCGCACTATGCGGGACTGGTCGGCAAAACACCGATCGCCGAGCAGCTGCTCACGGAGCTTGATTTCCCGCAGAGGCTGATTCTGAATCTCGACGCGGCGTGCATCATGGAGCTGGC
>JAFPQL010000251.1 GCA_017414145.1 Oscillospiraceae bacterium
GGGCGGTGTCGGCCCGATGACCCGCGCCATTCTCATGCGCAATACGCTGACCGCGGCAAAGCTGCAATAATTTCAGAAAAAGGCTGCCGGCAGATCAGGGACGCCGGCAGATGCAGATACGGAGTACCAAATGACTGAAACAAAACCGCACTTTTTCCGGCACGGCCTGCTGCACGGTCTGCCGATCGGGCTCGGATACCTGTCCGTCTCCTTCGGCTTCGGCATCATGGCGGTGCGCGCCGGCATGAGTGTGCTCGAAGCAACACTGATTTCCTTGCTCAATCTGACCTCTGCGGGACAGGCTGCCGGCGTCAATGTCATTGCGGCGGGCGGCACGCTCGCAGAAATGGCGCTCGTGCAGCTCACCATCAACATCCGCTACGCACTGATGGCGCTGTCGCTCTCGCAGAAATGCAGCAGGCGCTTCCGGCTGCCGCAGCGGATGCTCGGCGCATACGGCATCACCGATGAAATCTTCGGCGTCTGCGCCGCGCAGGAGGGCGCGCTCGAACCGCCGTATCTCTACGGCATGACGCTGATTTCCATGACCGGATGGGTGCTGGGAACCTTTCTCGGCGCCTATGCCGGCACGCTGCTGCCCGCGTCCGTGACGGCGGCGCTGGGCATCCTGCTCTATGGGATGTTCCTCGCAATCATCGTGCCGCCTGCCAGAAAGGACAGGGCAATCCTCTGCACGGTGCTGGCTGCTGCCGGCCTGAGCGTCCTGTGCCGGTATCTGATCCCGTCGCTCTCGGAGGGCTTTGCGGTGATTCTCTGTGCGGTGGCTGCGGCGACGGCGGCCGCGCTTCTCTTTCCGCGTCCGGATGAGGACGGCGGTACGGCAGACGAAGGAGGCGGCACATGAAGCACACCGTCTATATCATCGTCATGGCGGCGGTCACCTACCTGATCCGCGTCTTGCCGTTCGCGTTTTTCCGCAAAAAGATCCGATCGCGCTTTCTGCGCAGCTTTCTCTACTACATTCCGTATGCCGTACTGAGCGCGATGACGATGCCGGCGATTTTCTACAGCACCGGCAGCTTTCTGACGGCGCTCGCCGGTACGGCTGCCGCGCTTTGTCTGGCATTTTTCGGGCTGCCGCTGATTGCGGTGGCGCTTGCGGCCTCTCTGGCGGCATTCCTGACGGGTCTGCTGCTGTAAAATTACGCAAAAAAAACAGATGCACGGCTGTTGCTCAGGCAGCCGTGCATCTGCAGAAAAGTAGAGAGGTATTTTTTATCATGATTACGGTTTCAGTATATCATGTTTCCCGCTGAAATAATAGCGGATTTTCTCAATAATTCATGAACAATCTGTGAACGGAAAGGAGCCGGCAACGGCATGATTTTTGACAGTCATTCCCACTACACGGACGAGGCCTTTGACGCCGACCGCACGGCGCTGCTTTCGTCCTTTCCGGAGAAGGGCATCGTGAAGCTCATGGTCTGCGCGACAGACCTTGCAAGCGCGGCGGACTGCATTGCGCTCGCGGAGCAGTTCCCCGACCTGATCGTCACGGCAGTCGGCGTGCATCCGGAATGCCCCGCGCCGGAGACGGACTATCGGGACAGGCTGCGGCTGCTGGCGGCGCATCCGTCTGTCCGGGCCGTCGGGGAGATCGGACTGGACTACCACTACGAGGGCTATGACCGCGACCTGCAGCGGCGCGTGCTCCGCGAACAGCTCACGCTGGCGAAGGAGCTTGATCTGCCGGTCATTCTGCACTGCCGCGACGCGATCGGCGATATGCTGGAGATTCTGCGGGAATTTGCGCCGCTGGACGGCGTGATGCACTGCTTCCCCGGCTCGGCGGAAACGGCGGCAGAGGTGCTTGCCATGGGGCTGTATATCGGCTTCACGGGGGTCATCACCTTCAAAAACGCGAAAAAACCGCTTGCGGCGCTGCGGGCTGTCCCGACAGACCGCCTGCTGATCGAGACAGACTGCCCGTACATGGCGCCGGTTCCCTATCGGGGCCAGCGCTGCGACAGCACCATGCTGACCGAGACTGCCGCCGTCATGGCGCGGGAAAAAGGCGTCACCACAGAGGAAATCTGCCGCATCACGGCAGAAAATGCCGCAAGGCTGTTCCGTGTCGCGCTGTGACGCGGACAGCGGGGAAAGGAGTACATCATGCAGGAGCATCAGCCGCGCAACGCATTTGACATTCCGAAGCTGTTTTATTTTCAAAGCAGCAACATTCACACCGGCAGCCGCGGGCCGCTGCGGTACATCGTCATACCGGAGGACGGGCAGCTGCTCGTTTCGGTGTGGCGGCAGGATCTCTGCTACGAAATCATCCGCGACCGCGGAGAAATCGAGGCAGCAGAGCAGTTCCCGCTGACCGAGGAGGGCTTTGAGCAGATGCTCGCCTTTTTGCAGGCGGAATATGACCGGAAATGAGCAGCCGCCCGGAGAAAAGTGAAAAGCGCCGCCGTAAAGCTCATACGGCGGCGTTCAGTCTTTGATTTGATAAGGGAGCTTCGGCGGGAGCATCGCGGCGCGATTGTATCCGTCAGACCGCTGTCGGCTTAATGAAATGCCGGTTTGCGAAACTGCCAGCCCTGCGCCCCCAGCAAGGAACGGAACATTCCCGAAATCTGCATGGACTCGCTGACGCCCGTCTTGCACCAGATCACGAAATGCTCGCAGTTGTTTGTCAGCAGGTTGTAATTTGTCTCGCCCAGACGCGACCGCGCTCTTGCCACGGTCTCCTCCGGCGAATACAGATGATAGCCGAACTGCTGCTGCAAATGCCGCGCCAGTTCCTCCGAGACCGTCTCGGTGTGCGGCACGGAGCCGTTGTTTCCGATGCGGACGGGCGGCTCATACGGCCGCGGGAAGTCCAGCACAAAATACTCCGTGTCCGAGCGCAGGAAGTTCCGCAGATCGGTTGCGTGAACCGTCGCGTGCCCGATGGTCATGCTCGCGGGAATCGCGTAATGCACGATGCAGGTGTCGCTCAGGTAAATCCCGTAATGCTCGTATGCGCCGTTTCTGCGGACGACGCCGATGATGTCGCCGTACTGTGCCTGCACCGGCTGCGGGGCATTGGACGGACCGGACGGGAAGACGCCGGCCTCCCGCATCGCGGCGGACTGTGCCGCACGGCGGATCATGGACTGTTCCAGCTGTTCCTGCGTGCCGCGGTCCACGACGGTGCCGAATTTGTCGATGATGCGGCAGGAGCCGTCCACGACATGGCGCTGGAGCGTGTAATCTCCGGCGTAGTCGAGATCCTCCCAGCAGTACGCCTTGTCCATGACGGAAAACGAAGTGTCATTGCCGGCGGGCTGGTGGCTGCCGGTATATGCGTCCAGACGGTCGGCGAGTCTGCCGATGCCGCGGCTGAGTGCATCCAAAATATCCATAGCGGTTCCCTCTCTTTCGGAATGTCCGCGCGGTCTGCGCTGCTCCTTTTATCATACCACAAAAACCGAGGGAATGCAAGTCCGAATGTGCATTTTGACCAACAGTGCAAAAGGAAAGGGCAGAGCCGTCTGCACGGGTGACGCTCTGCCCTTCTTGTTATCCCTGATTGAGCGCTGCGGCGCGTCTTAACGCTGTGCCGCAGGCGGTTCCGACTGCATCGGAAACACTTCCTTTCGGAGTTGTGCGAATGTACGGTTTGTTACGGCTTTGTCAGCCTCATCATCCTGCACATCGGAAACACATCCTTTTTTTTAGGGTTCGCGGTGCCTTTCTCCGGCGCCGCGGGAATTGTCATTATCGGTCCGGCATTTGCCCCGGACAGCCGCTTTCCGCGCAGTTTGCGGGGGTTAAGCGGGGATCATCTTCTGCATGGGAAACACATCCTTTTTCTGTGATGAAAGATTCGATTCGTTGCGGGTCAGCCCATTGGTCTCTCCTCCGTTCCGGCTGTAGGAGTGCTACAGCTTTGGTTTGATTGTATTATACCACATCTTTCAAGGAATGTCAAGAGGTTTTGTGGAATCTCTATATATTTTTATATTCAAACAAACTAGGCGGAGAAGAACGCCCGAAATCGCCGGAAATCTGCGCAATCAAGGCCGAAAAACAGCCTGATTCCGCACGAAAATGACTACTATCAGTATATATAGTGTTGAATTTAGCAAAACGGAACAAATATGAACAGGGGCGTTTGTTGAATATTTACAATTTGGGGGAAAGGGCTTGCATTTTCTAAAAAACAATGCTATAATGTCAATATGTATATGTGCCGTGGGCGAAGTGCCGTCTGCCGTACCCCGCTGATTTGCAGCCGCAGTCTGCCGCGCCGCACCTTACATAATTTCATACTAAGGAGAGGTTTGAATGAAATCACTTTTTAAGCGTGTGCTCGCAACCGCAACCGGTTACGTGCTCCTCGTGAGCCAGCTTGCCGCGACAGGCATCAACATCAACGCAGCTGACAGCGCTTCCGGCACCGTCCTTGACAAGGCATGGCTCACGGCTGTTCCTGTCGATGAGGCAACCATTCCCGCAATCGACGCACTTCCCGTTGTGATCGAAGGCGAAGATGCAGCAGCAGCCGGCTCCGTCCAGTGGGGCGAATCCGTCTGGAATGATGACCTTGAGACCGCAATGAACACCGTGCTCGGCGACAAGGATTCCGTCAGCGCCAGCTTCTTCGGCGCAAAGGCAAGAGAGCTTGTCATCAGAAATCTCGCAAGAACCAGCTACCTGACCCGCGCAGAGGCCACTGAGTTCGTCAACGGCTTCAGCAATGCGGATGTCAAGGTCACCAGCGCCGGCAAGCTGATCGCTGAGATGAGTGTGGACGGCGTCAATGAGAGAGTCGGTTCCGTCGCGGAGGATGCCCTCACCAGACGCGGCATCAAGTTCGTCAACGAGGACGGCGATCCGGTCGTTCTGGACTGGAACAAGTTCCCGATGTCCGGCACAGTCACCGTTGAGGTTGACTACAGCAAGTTTGACAAGACTGCTTCTTATAATGTGGTCTTCACCGACGGCAAGAAGACCTATGACGGCTATGACGAGTTCGCGCAGTATGTGACTGAGGAGTTCAACGCTGCTGTTGATTTCATCGCTGATGAGGCAACCGCACAGAACGCACCGAAGCTCGCTGAGGACATTCAGTACTACAGAGGCCGCTATGAGACCCTGAAGGGCGAGGTCGAGTCCGTTGTCGATACGATCAACAAGATTCAGATCGAAGGCGATGATCCGGATCAGGTCTACGCTGATTACAAGCAGGCTGTCTACGATGCAATCGGCGATGCTGAGACCAGCGTCCGCTTCGCAAAGCGCGCAAGAGCTGAGATGTACAGACTGCCGGAGACCTTCATGGGCGCACTCACCGGCGACCGCGGCCAGGCATGGATCGACTATGTGATCGACGCTGCAAAGCGCATCGCAGGCGACAAGGTCAAGGTTACCCTTTCCGCTTCCGATATCGCGCATATCGTTGACGAAGGCTATGACTACAAGATCACCATTCCGAACGGCTTCTCTGCCGACGCAGAGTTCAAGCTCGCTGAGGAAGAAGCAGACCAGCAGGAAGTCTTTGACGCAATCGAGAAGGCTTACGGCGACCAGTGGGCAGAGGACGGCTACGAGCTCGTTTCCGTGACCTCCCACAAGGAAGTTACCCTGAACGCTGAGACGGACAAGCTGACCGACAGCGAGAAGCTGTACTACAATGTCGTCCGTATCATCGACGAGGTTCTGCTGAAGAAGGTCGAGGAGACCACCACCACGACCGAGGAGACCACTGAGTCTACTACTTCTTCGGAGACCACCACCGAGTCTACCACGACTTCGGAGACCACCACCGAGTCTACCACGACTTCGGAGACCACCACCGAGTCTACCACGACTTCGGAGACCACCACCGAGTCCACCACTTCCTCGGAGACCACCACCGAGTCCACCACTTCTGAGTCTACGACTTCGGAGTCCACGACGACTGAGCTGACCTCGATTGATTCCTCCGAACCCACGGAGACCACCTCTGAGTCCACCACTTCTGAGTCCACCACTTCTGAGTCCACCACCTATGAGTCTACAACTTCGGAGTCCACGACGACCGAGATCACCACGACCTCTGAGTCCACGACCGCTGATGAGACTGCTCCTGTCACCGACGAGAAGGGCAACACCTACGAGCTGAGCTTCGACGCTGAGGGCCTGTCTGAAGAGCTGGTCTACTGGTCTGAGGAGACTGAGAAATTCGACTTCGACAACCTCGAAGTGAAGATGAACATCAATGTGATCGCTGCTGACGGCACTTCTTCTGTGAAGACCATTGATGTCACCGACGCATTTGCTCCGGACAAGAAGTCCCCGCAGGATTTCGAGTTCAAGGGCTTCGGCAACTACAATATCCAGATCGCGCTGCAGGATGCAGACGCTGTTGAGACTGCACTCAAGGCTGAGATTGATGACGAGACTGTCGTCGCACGGCTCGTGAAGAAGTACAAGGTTGCAAACGGCAAGCTCGCTGACACCAACGGTGTGCTGCCGGTCATCCTCGTCCTCCGCGGCGACTTCGACCTCGACAACACGGTGACCGCGTTCGACGCAACCTGCGCTCTGACCTTCTTCAACCAGCTCCGCAACACCGGTTATTCGCTTGACGACATCCTGAGCTATGAGGATGAGCCTTCGTTCAAGGCACTTCCGGCTTCCATGCAGGCAGTCGGCAAGTATGCCCACTATGCAGCGGATGTGAACGGCGACGGTATGCTGTTTGCAAGTGATGCAATGGATATTCTGACTTACTTCAACTGGAGATACAACTCCGGCTGGGACGATGTCGATTGGACCGATGCTGACCTGGTCGGTGAGACCACCGTTCTGGAGAAGCTGCACAGCGATCCGTTCGCATTTGAGAAGAAGGACTGATTCCCGATTCTGCTGCGGAAACGCAACCTGTGAATCAAAAGAGACTGCTGCTGATGCGGCAGTCTCTTTTTGTCCGGCGATCTGCCGGCGCCATTGGATATAAAAACCGCCCGATCTCCCCTGCGGATGATCGGGCGGTTCTGCTATTCGGATGCGGCTCAGCCAAAGAGCTTGATGCCGTCGGCGGTCTTGAACAGAATCAGCTCCATGCCGGAAATGGTCGGAACCGGTTCTTCATCGCCTTCGTACAGCACATTGACCGTAAACTGTAGATCCTGCATTTCTTCGGCGCTGTCGCGGACGGCCTTGACCTGATCGTCCGTCAGGATGCCGGCCTCTGTGAAGCGGGTGAAGAAATAGTCGTAATCGGGATTCGGGTAGAGGTCAAGCGTGATATCGGTGATGCGCCAGCTGTCGTAGCCGTCTTCGTCCAGCCGCTTGCGCTGTGATGCGAAATTCGCCTCAAGGCTGCTGCCCTTTTTCTGCAGGAAAGCGCCGTAGGCTTCGCGGTAGACAGGGTGCATCAGGTCGGAATAGGCGGCGTAGTCCTTCTGTTCAATCGCCGTGAAATATGCCTTGACCGTCTCGGCGTACTCTGCCGGAAC
>JAFPQL010000252.1 GCA_017414145.1 Oscillospiraceae bacterium
CCTTGTTTATGTAGCACGTCTGAGCTATGGCGCAACGATTTCACTCGCAATTACTGCTTTTTGCGCTTTTTTGTCTCGCCTCGACATGTACCTCCACTCATTCCTCAGAACTCGCTTCGGTACGGAATCTCAAGGGTTCTTCTTGGTTGCATTGTTCAATTTTCAAGGTGCTGTGTTGCTGACCATTCTACCGGACAGCTTATTTATTATAGCACATTTCAATCGGTTTGTCAAGCCCTTTTCCAAAGTTTTTTCAGAAAATTTCTTGTTTCCGGTCGATTGCGCCCGCCGTCTCTGTGACAGCTTGTTTATTATATCACATCCGGGCGATCTTGTCAAGTAGAATCAGATTTCGATTTTTCCACAGATTCTATACAATTTGCACATTCGGCGTTGAAATCCGCGTAAAACGCGGGACAGGAGTGCTGCTCCCGCCCCGCGTTTTCCGTTCAGATTGCCGCAGATGCCGCTCTGCTCAGGCTTTTTCGAGGCGCACCGCCGCCCAGCCGGCGCTTTGCTCCACCTGCCGGATTTGCAGACCGACCTCCTGCATCGACGCTTTCACCTCATCGAGCCGCTCGTCGATGATGCCGGACAGCAGCAGCGTGCCGCCTGTCCGCAGATACTGCACAAACAGCTCCCGCATCGCAATCAGGATATCGGAGACAATATTCGCGCAGACAACATCCCAGCCGCTGCCGAACGAATCCGCCAGCGCGGCATCCTCCAGAATATTCCCGCAGAATGTCTCATATTTTGCCGGGTCAATCCCGTTCCGCACCGCGTTTTCCAGTGCGGATTCCGCCGCATTCTGCTCAATGTCAACCGCCTTGACCGATTCCGCGCCAAGCAGCATCGCGCCGATCGACAGAATGCCGCTGCCGCAGCCGATATCCAGCACTTTCGCGCCTGGCTGTACGCAGCCCTCCAGCATCGCAAGGCAGAGACGAGTCGTGTCATGCTGACCCGTGCCGAAGCTCGACCCCGGATCAATGTGCAGCGCCGTGCGGCCGGCGGGAACCGGCTCGTCTACCCATGTCGGCGTAATCCAGAGGCGGCTGCCGACGGGAAGCGGACGGAAATACTGCTTCCAGTTATTCGCCCAGTCCTCCTCGCGGACACCCTTGCTCGTGATTTCCAGCGTGCCGAAATCCGCGGCGTCTGTGCGCTGCTTCAGACTGTTCAGCAGACTGCGGAGCGCCGTCATCTGTTCGGCGCCCTGCGCGTTCTCCGGCACATAGACCGTGACACGCGGCGAGCCCGCCGTGAGGGACTCCATCAACCCTTCCTCCAGATAGTCCCAATGGCCGGCCTTTCCCGCCATGAGCTCGTCAAAGTCGTCCGGATCGTAAATCGCAAAGCCCTTGAAGCCGATATCCGTCAGCATCGCGCACAGCAGATCAAGCCCCGCCTTCGCCGTTTCGACGGTCACCTCTGTCCAGTTCACTGTGCCTGCCCCTCTCCGAGTGCGAGAATCGCGTCAACTGCCGGCTGGAGCCAGTCGCCCTCGAACAGCTCGACCATGCCCTTATCACAGGCAGCCGCCAGCTTTGGATTCATCGGGATTCTGCCGAGCACCGGCAGACCGTGCGCTGCGGCGATCTCCGGCAGACGGCTTTCGCCGAAAATCGGAATCTCCTTTCCGCAGTCCGGACATACCGCATAGCTCATGTTTTCCACGATGCCGAGAATCGGAATATTCATTGTTTCCGCCATTTTGACCGCTTTTTCAACGATCATCGAGACAAGCTCCTGCGGCGTCGTGACAATCAGAATGCCGTCCACAGGAATGCTCTGGAATACGGTCAGCGGCACATCGCCGGTTCCGGGCGGCATATCGACAAAGAGAAATTCGTCATCGCCCCAGACCACATCCGTCCAGAACTGCTTGACCGCGCCCGCGATGACCGGACCGCGCCAGATCACGGGGTCGGACGGGTTTTCCAGCAGCAGATTCACGCTCATCAGGTCGGTGCCGAGCTTTGACCGCACCGGATAAATCGCCTGATCGTCCGCCTCTGCACGCGCTGTCACGCCGAACATCTTGGGGACGGACGGGCCGGTGATATCGGCGTCCAGAATGCCGACCGTGTGGCCTGCGCGGCGGACAGAAACTGCCGTCAGCGCCGTCACCAGAGATTTGCCGACGCCGCCCTTTCCGCTGACTACAGCGATCACCTTGCCGATTTTACTCAATGCGTGCGGCTGCTCGTGCAGATCCGCGGGCTGTCTGCTCGCGCAGGCTTCGCCGCAGCTGGAGCAGTCATGTGTGCATTCGCTCATGTTTCAATCTTCCTTTCCGGTTTTCCTTATGCTTTCCGCATCGTGTTCCAGTATACCACATAATTCCGATTCTGTCAACAAAACCGCCGTTTCTGCCATATTGCGCGCAAAAAACAGGACGGCACCGAAATGCCGTCCTGTTCTGAAGAATCAGCGTTTAAGCGACTGGTTCAGGGAATCAGTGCTTTCTGCGGATCACATATGCTGCGCCGGCAGCGGTCATCAGACCTGCGATTGCCAGAGCTGCACCGGTCTCACCGGTCTTCGGACCCGGAACATCGCTGCCGCCGTTGTTGTTGGAGGTAGCATCCGTTGCGTCAGAACCGGAAGTTGCTTCGGTAGAC
>JAFPQL010000253.1 GCA_017414145.1 Oscillospiraceae bacterium
AGCTGATCACCCCGATCGCCATCGAGAAGGGCCTCCGCTTCGCTATCCGCGAGGGCGGCAAGACCGTCGGCTCCGGCGTTGTCATCGACATCGCTGAGTAATTTGCTTCAATCGAGTGCCGGCTCTTTCGGGAGCCGGCATTTCTGTTCCGTGAGCACAGCAAAGGAGTGATTTCAAATGCGCAAAACATGGGCACACAACGGTATTTTTGTCGGTATCCTGATCGGCATACTGGTTTACGCATGGACAAGCAGCATCATTCTGTGTCTGCTTGCCGCAGTTGCGGTCTCTGTGGTCTGCTTCAAGCTGATCCGTGCGCTGGAAAATGTGCTGTATAAGGGCGCTGACAAGGTGGTCGGTCAGCTGAATGCGCGTCATGATCGCCTTGCAGCCGAAAAGAATGCCGCACAGAACGGGACACAGAATCCTGCTGCTGCACCGGCAGGGTGGCCGTGTGCGGGCTGCGGCTCTGTCAATCAGGCGGAAAGCAAATTCTGCATTTACTGCGGAAAGCCGAGGGCATAAAGAAAGCCGGCTCCAAAAAGAGGAGCCGGCATTTTTTTGAGATTAAGAGACCGACAGAAAGACCGGACACGCCGCATCGGGTGTCCGGTCTCTTTTATTGGGTATCAGGGCATACTGTCTCAGGACGCTGCCTTTTCCGCGCCGGAGACTTCATCGACATAGAAGTCTGTCAGGCTGTCCGTGATCTCCACATAGAGCTGAAGATTCTCGGCGCCCTCCGGGATGACATATGCGGGATTTTCGAGCGTGATCCACTCGCCGCTCTTGGCGGGCGCGAGCGCAATCTCGTCGTATTTCTCGCCCTCCATATTGTACTGCATGGTCATCTTCATCGTGGCATCCTTGCCGCTCTCCTGCATGACGCTCGCCTTGAAGTGATAAGCCTCGCCGGGGTGATAGGTGTCGCTGCTGAGCAGAATGGTCGCGCCGTTCCAGTAGTCGGTTCTGCCGCTGATGAACAGCGACTGGGAGCCTGCCGCCGCGTGTTCCTTGTCCACCGTCAGCAGCGGGCCGCCGCGTGTGACCCAGCCCTCTTTGCCGGTCTCAAAGCCGGTCTCGAAATAGCCGACCGGATCCGGAGAACCGGAGTCGTCCGCATCTGCCTCATTGAGCTTCCTGATCGCGTCCTCGTCCACATTGACGACGATGTCGTCCGCTTCCTTGTACGGCTCGGTGATCTTCAGATCGTTCTGATACACCGTTGCCTTGCCCTGCGACTGGTAGCCCTCAACCGTCAGCGCAACTTCATACATTTTGCCGAGCTCCAGACCGCATTTCTTCCACGCGTCAAAATGCTTGGAGACGGAAATCGTGCCTTCCAGCTTCGTTCCGTCACCGGTCGGCTTCTCCTGCCGCACACTCCAGTACTGGTCAAAGGTCTGGATGTCGTCGATCGACGGCTGCTCCACACGGGTCGTCTTGTAGATGTCATAGGTTGCGCCATCCACGGTCACCGTGCCGAGCGCGAAGGGCGCCCCGGGCGGTCTCCACGAGCCCCACGATTCGACGATGTAATATTCGATCAGAGGCTCTCTCGTCCAGCCGTAGACGCACATATACGAATTGCCGTCCGGCTGATAGTCCACGCCGAAATCCACGGCGAGATTGCCGAGCTCCGGATAGGTTTTGGTGCAGTCAAACTTCTGTCCGCGGCGGAACAGCGCATTGTTGATGTTGCTCCATTCACAGGAGAAGGTGCCGCCGCCCGGCTGCACGGTAAAGCTCGTGTCGCCCTCGTCCTTCCACAGCTCGTAGTCATAGCCGTCCGCGGAGCCGGTGATATTCTCCGTAAAGACCATCGGTTCGGCCGCGGAGCTGCCCGCTGTGCTCGCAGGACTGCCCGTTCCGCCCGAAGTGCCGCATCCGGATGCCGCGCCCATTGCACAGATTGCTGCGGTCAGCATTGCAAGTTTTCTGAGGATTCCGTTTCTCATTCAGTAGATTGCCTCGCTTTCATGATAAATTACCCGCAGAAAACTGTCGCGGGCTGCAATTTGATTGTACCATAAATGCCGAAATTTACAAGTTTTTTCTTGCGGTTGCATCCCCGATTTTTGCGCAGGACGGGTCTTTTTGCGATCCGTGCGGATATGATCTCCGACGGATTTGGAGCGGAGCGCGCATGAAAATCCTCCGAAGGCACTTTCATGCGGATAAAATTTCGCCCCGAAGCGATCGGACGACCGGTTCGGGACGCAGGTTTGATTCAGACAGATCACACTGCCGGCGCGTTGTCCTTTGTAATCAGAACAGCAAACGGCGGACAGCCTGTGCGGTTCGGAAACTGGCATTGCAACACAGTATAATACCGGCTGTCCAGTGCGGCGAAATATTCCAGCAGGGCATCGCGCTCCGAAAAGCCGTTTGCACCGCCGTAATACACGCAGAGCACCAGCGCACCGCCGGTTTTCAGCAGGCGAAGCCCGGCATTCAGCGCGGCAATGCTGGATTCCGCTCTGGTGAAGATCTCGTGACTGCCCCGCGGCAGCCAGCCGAAATTGAATACGATGCAGGAGACCGTACCGGCATCCGCGTACTGCTCCATGTTCGCGTGACTGTCCAGATGCAGCTCTGCGGTCAGGCCGTGTTCGGCGAGCAGCGCCGCGGTACTCTCAATCGCCTCGGGCTGAACATCAAAGCCGAGCACACGCCCCTCGCTGCCGGCCAGCGTACAGAGCAGCTTCGTATCATGTCCCCTGCCGCAGGTCGCGTCGATGCAGATGTCACCGGCGGCCACCCGTTCCGTCAGCCAGCGGTGTGCCAGATCCAGCACGCCGAGCTGACGCTTTGCTCCCTTGTTCTCAGACATAAAACACTTCCATATCGTCCAGCCGCAGGCAGGCGAGCTTGCCGCCCGCTTCGCGGAACACCGCACCGCAGTCGATGTTGATGTAGGTATCGGTAATCAGCACCTCGGCTCTGCCGTGAAGCTGCGGATAAGTCAGCGTCGGCGTATGGCCGAAAATCAGCGTCTTGTTCTCGTAAAACCGGTCAGTCTGCTGCGGACGCGCATTGAGCAGCGCGTCGGGATCATAGGCATCGAGCGGCAGCGCGGGATTAAAATCCTCTATGCCGCTGTGCGTCATGACAAACTGCCGGCCGTCCGGCATGGTCAGCTCCTCATAGAGCCGGAATTCCTTCATATAGTCCAGCAGCTCCATGCGCTGCTCCTGCGGCAGCTCCAGATACTGCGAGAGCGTCACGGCACCGCCGTTCTGCATCCATGCGGAAAAAACTGCCAGACCCTCCTCCGTGTAGTAGTCCGCCACGGTGTCAAAGGTCGCTTCTGCCGGCAGTCCGGTCACGCATTGCAGCATCACCGCCTCGTGATTTCCCAGCAGCGGATACACATTGATGCGGTCCATACAGTCGAGCATCAGCGGAATCGGTGTGTCGCCGCGGTCGATGAAATCGCCGAGGATGTAGAGGTCATCCTCCTCGCAAAAGCCGATCCTGGCACACATCTGCTGGAATAAATCATGGCAGCCGTGAATATCGCTCATGACATAAATCATGCGGTCGCCTCCCCGACCCGGATGCCCCCTGCCTCCGGATCTCCGTTAAATTCTCTTTGTATCGCGTTCCGTCAGCCGAGATTGCCGGTGCGGAACATCAGGACGGACAGTGCCGTCAGCGGCGCGGTCTCGCACCGGAGAATCCGGCTGCCGAGCCAGACGGACTGTACGCCGTGCGCCGTCAGCCGGTCGATTTCCTCGCTGTCAAATCCGCCCTCGCTGCCGACAAAAATGCCGTAGCTGTGCGCGGAGGGATTCACGGCGGAGAAGGAGATGCTCCCCTGCCGCGTGTTTTCGTAGAGCACCAGCGGGACATCCAGCGCGGACATCCGTTCCGCCGCCTGCTCCAATGTATGCAGCGGCGCCACGGGCGGGATCAGTCCCCTGCCGGACTGCTGTGCTGCGGCCTGCGCAATTTTTTGCAGGCGGGGCAGTTTCTTCTGAAAGTCTCCCGCGGACATCCGGGCAATACAGCGGCGCGTCAGCACGGGCACGATCTCCGTCACGCCCAGCTCAACGGCCTTCTGAATAATCAGTTCGAGCTTGTCCGACTTCGGCAGCGCCTGAAAGAGCGTCACCTGAACAGACGGCTCCGCAGCGCAGGGCTCCGCCGACAGCACCCGAAGCCGGATCTCCTCCGGCGTGATTTCTGTGATTTCGCAGAGATAGTCTGTGCCGCAGGCGTTGACTGTCAGCGTCTCGGACGGCCGCATCCGCAGCGAAAAACCGATATGCCGCAGATGCGCACCGGTCAGAACCGGATGCTCCGGTGAAAAACTGTCCTCAAAAAATCTAGGCATCCAGCAGCCCCCTTCCAAATCCGTCAGTGCACACAATTCCAATCTATTATACCATATTTTCATGTAAAATGCAAGCACCCGACGCGGAATCGGCAGCAAAAACCTGTGATCCGGCAGAAATGCCTGAACCAAAACGCCAAACGGGGAACACCTGTTGATGCAGGCGTCCCCCGTTCCGATCACTGTTCAGTTTTCCGCGGGCTGTGTGCCGTCGGAATGCAGAAATGCCTCCGGATCGACATACTGTCCGTTCTGCCGCACCTCAAAATGCAGATGCGGTTCGGTCAGACTCTCCGCTTCGGCCGTTCCGCCGACCGCACCGATGACCGTACCGCGCTCCAGAATCTGTCCCGCCATGACCGCAAGGCCGTCGTTCAGACCGCAGTACCGCGTTTCCGTCCCGTCCTCATGCAGCACGGTGACGCAGACACCCCAGAGCGCGTCGCGCCGGATCTCCGACACGGTGCCGTCCAGCACACAGACGACCTCTGTTCCCAGCGGCACGGCATAGTCGGTGCCGTTGTGCGTCTGCCAGATGCCTGTCGTGCCAGACTTGACCAGCTCCCCGCAGCTGAACGGCTGCACGATGCTGCCGGCGACCGGCTCGATCGGCTGCTCGACCGGCGCCGTGGTGGCGGCGGTCTCCGCAGAGGTTGTCGTGACCGTCGTCTTCGGGCGGAGAATCGCCGCAGCCTCCTCGGCCTGATCCGGCTCCGAGGTCACCGGAATGCTCTGCGCTGTCCACACCGCAGATTCCGTCTGCGCCGGCGCGGTCAGCGTGCTGTCCGCCGTACCGGCTTCGGTGCCGAGCATCTCCTCTGTGCGGCTGCTGACGGTGCGCGGCGGAACCGTGCGTCCGCTGTGCGTGTACGCATACCAGCAGGCCGCTCCGACCATCGCAACACTCAGGGACAGAACCGCATAAAAGCCCTTGCCGGTCATGCCGGCGCTTTTCTGTTTGTTCATATGATTCGCCTTTCTGTTTGAATTCAAGCAAAATTGCTTCCGCGCATAGTTTTGACAGCCGGCGCTGCGATTATACGCCGCATCCGGAATTTTTCCGGAATCTTGCAATTTCAGGCAAAATCATGTATAATAGGAGCAGAACTGTCCGGCTTTTGACGGACACGAAAAAGGAGCAGCGCAATGAGCTTTCATGCAAAAGAATTTGCGGCAAGAACCGCACTGACCTATGACACACCGTCCGCAACATTCTGCGGCATTCAGAACGGATATGCCGTCTTTGTGCGGCATCAGGCAAGGCAGGGAACGATGCTCTTCGTCCTGTACGGCAAGGCGGACGAGGGCAGGGATCTTTCCGCGGAGCTGGAACAGTGGCGGTTCGGCAGAACCGGCATTTCCGCGCTGAACTACGCCAAAAACTGCCTGTCCTGCATGGTGTCGATTCCCGCGAAAAACGCCCTGGAGGAGACTGTCAGCAACTTTGAGGCGCTGATGGAGCTGGCACGGACGCTGGAGCTGGCCCCCTGCTGTATGGCCTGCGGGACGACCTTCGGTTACGCCCCGTATCTGCTGGACGGAACAGGCGTTTCGCTCTGTCCGGCCTGCCGTGATGCAACACAGCAGCGCATCGGCGAGGTGCGGGAGGAACGGCAGGCGGAGCGCAGCAATCCCGCCGGCACTGTCGTTTCGATTGTCATCGGCGCGGCACTCGTCGCGGGTCTGACCTATCTGGTACTGCGGCTCGGATATGTCTCTTATCTTGTCGGATACGCCGGCGTGCTGGTGATGTTCCTGCTGATGCAGAAGCTCGGCAAGAAAATTACACTTCCCGCCGCAATCATCGGCACCGTCATCTGCATGATCATCGCCTTTGCCACACCCGTCTACTCCTTCGCCAAGGATTTTGCCGCGTTCAATACCGAAAAAGCCGCGACTGCACAGCAGTTCTGCGACAGCTATGAGGAGCTGGATCAGCTCTCGGAGGAGGAGAAGCAGGCGCTCTCGGAGCAGGAGGAGCTTCAGCTCGATTTTACACAAATCAAGAAGCAGTACGAGACCTGCCGGCTGATGCTCAGTCATCAGGATACGGCAAGCTGCTTCCGCGATATGACGAAGCTGCTGAAAACAGATACCTTTTCGTCGGCGAAATCCCAGCTTCTGAAATGTATCCTCGGCGGCGTCCTCTCAATTCTGATCGGCGCACTCCTGACCTTGCCGCGGATGCTGCACGAGAGCAGCGGGCATCATGAGCTGCGGGAGATTCCCGTATGACACGCCGTGTCGCGGTCATCGGCGGCGGCGCGTCCGGTCTGTCTGCCGCCATTGCAGCCGCCCGTGCGGGCGCTGCGGTACAGATTCTGGAGCGGCTGCCCCGTGTCGGCAAAAAGCTGCTGCTCACCGGAAACGGCCGGTGCAATCTCTCGCACACGCCGCTGGAATTTTCGCATTATCACGGCACACTGCCGCAGGCGGCGCAGATTCTGGCGCAGTTTGACGCGGCGGAATTTTTCCGTTCCCTCGGTCTGATGACCCGTACCGACGCCGAGGGGCGGCAGTATCCCTACAGCATGACGGCCGCATCCGTGCTGGACGCGCTGCGTCTGACGGCCGGGCAGTCCGGCGTGCAGACAAGCTGCGGCTGTACGGTCCGGCAGCTTTTGCCCGATGAATCCGGCTGGTGCATCCGCTGCGAAACAGCAGAGGGCATCACGGAATACCGCGCAGATGCAGTCATCGCGGCAGCCGGCGGCTCCGCGGCTCCCGCCTGCGGCACAGACGGCAGTCTGCTTTCGCTGTTTGCCGGACTCGGTCACCGGATTGTCAAGCCGCTGCCCGCACTCTGCCCCGTGCCGGTGCAGTCACCGGTTCTGCGGGCGCTCAAGGGTCTGCGCGTGCGTGCGGCTGTCTCAGCCGTCCGGAACGGCAGTGTCCTCAAATCAGAAACGGGAGAGGTGCAGTTTACGGAACAGGCGCTCTCCGGCATCTGTGTCTTCAATCTGTCCCGGCTGGCTGCCGTACACGGCAGATCGCTGACGCTCTCGCTCAATCTGCTGCCGGAATATTCCACGGAAGCTGTGCGGACGCTGCTCCGCAGTCTGTATGCACAGCGCAGCAGTCTGCCGGCAGCCGATCTGCTGACCGGTCTGCTCCCCAAGCGCATCGGCGAGGTGCTGCTCAGGCAGTGCGGGATTTCACCCGCTCTCCGGACATCGGATGCCTTTGCCGCAGACAGCGCCGCTGCGGAATCCCTTGCAGCCGTCTGTCAGGACTGGCGGTTCCCCGTCTCCGGCACAGCCTCCTTTGCACAGGCACAGGTCACGGCGGGGGGTATCTCCGGACAGAGCGTCACGCGGACACTCGCGTCCAAATCGCAGAAATCGCTCTGGTTCTGCGGGGAGCTGCTCGACATCGACGGCGACTGCGGCGGCTATAATCTCGCATGGGCATGGAGCTCCGGTCAGCTCGCCGGACAGCAGGCCGCCGCCCGTTAATCACCCGTACACCGAACAGAAAGCGCACAGCGCCGCCCTCATACCGGAGGACGGCGCTGATTTTATATCATATACTGCGTGAGAATGCTGTCAGATACCAGAATCTGCTCCGCTTTGACCTTCTTTTTCAGCAGATCCCAGTTCGGGCGGCGCTTTGCAAGGTCATGCGCATCGCTGCCGAACGCATAGGACGCCCGATTGCGGAGAATGTGCTTTGCCATCCGTTTCTCCGCACGGTCCGAGAAGGCCTCGTTGTTGATCTGCAGAACGGCATCTGCCGCGAGCAGCGCGTCCAGCTCCTCCTCGGTGTAAAAATCAAGATAGCGGTGGACATGAGCCAGCATCACCCGCAGCCCGAACTCCGCTGCCATATTGTAGATTTCCTCTGACATCCAGCGTTCATAGCGGCGGTACGGCAGCTCCAGCAGAATGAGACGGGTTCCCTCCGCCGCAAGCCGCGCAATATCCGGAAGCTCGGAAATCCCGTGCTCAATCGCTATTTCCGCACCGAGGCGGATGTCCTTTACGGACGCCTGCGGCCGGATCTTCTCAAATGCCGCCTGCCGTTTCCGGAGAAAATCCGGGACGGATTTCTCACGGTGCGCGTAGAAATGCGGGGTTGCGATGATGCGCTCCACCCCCTGCGCCCGCATCATGTCGATCATGCGCAGCGCCGTATCGGAATCGGCGGCGCCGTCATCTATGCCGGGAAGAATGTGACAGTGATACTCTGTCAGCACAGAAATTCACCTTCTTCTGGCAGACCGCTTCCCGGATTTGCCTGCACTGCTGCCGGCGGCTTCGCGGCGCCCCTTCGGATTCTCCTTCCGGTCATCCTTCGGGTCGTCGTCTTCTCCGTTCTCCGCGGACTCCGTTCTGGAGCCGTAGTAGCCGGAGCGGTAATCGTATCTGCCCTTGTATTTTGAGTAGTATGTTCCGTTTCGTTTGACTTTGACATCATTGAGAATGAAGCCGAACAGATTCATGCCGGACGCCTCCGTCTTCTTGACGGCTGTCTCCACATCCGTATCTGTGGTTTTGCCGTAACGCAGCACCATAATCATGCCGGAAACATTTTTTGCCAGCTCCATGGCGTCCGTCACGATGTTGACCGGCGGCGTATCAATGATGATGACGCTGTAAGCCCCGCGCAGCTTCTCCAGCATCCTGCCCATGCTGTCCGATGCCAGCAGCTCGGACGGGTTCGGCGGAATGGGGCCGCAGGGCATCACATCGAGATTCTCCATGACAGCGCTCTGAATGCACTCCTCCGGGCTGCACATCCGGCTGACGGCGGAGGATAATCCCTTCTTATTCTTCAGACTGAAGATCTTGTGAATCACTGCCTTGCGCATATCCGCGTCGATCAGCAGCACGCGGCTGCCGCTCTGTGCCATGGCAATCGCAATGTTCGCGGCGGTTGTCGATTTGCCGTCGCCGGGATTCGGCGAGGAAACCGCAAAGATCTTGTTTTCGACGGTGGAAAGGGAGAATGCCACATTTGTCCGGATTGACTTATAGCTCTCCACGATATAAAACGGTACCTGCGCATCGGTCAGACGGATATGGGGATCCGCTTCCTGACCGCGTTTTTTCCGCTCTGTTCCGAACTGCTGAATCTCGCCGAGAATCGCCTTGTTGTACTTCTGTCCGAGGGCGTCGCTGTCCTTGACCGTGTTGTCGAAAAAGTCGATCAGGAAAATCAGCATGACAATGCAAAGGAAGCCTGCCGCGCCGCCGAGCACCGTATTCTTGCGGACATTCGGCGCGACGGGCGTGCGGTAGACCTTTGCGGTGTCGATCGTGTTGATCGAGCCGACGCCGACCGCCTCCTCGACATACTGCGGCGCCACCTTCGTCAGATCATTGCAGATTGCGGCGGCAACCTCCGCGTTTTTCGCGGTTGCCGTGACCTTGACCGCAGAGGTATCCTGCACAGAGCTGATCGCCAGACAGCTCCGGAGCGATGCCGGTGTCACGCTGCCCTCCGCACTCAACTTGAAATTCCGGGACAGGGTATCGGTATCAAACTGCTCCGCAAGCTGATCGCCGACTGCCTTCATCACGGCATCGTCCTTCATGACCTCGATGTAGGTATTGACGAGCTGCTTGGAATTGCTGATGTTATTGACATTGTTCGCGTTCTCGCTGATTCCGGTGTAGCTCTGCACATACATTGAAATGTGAGAGGAATACTTCAGCGGCAGAACCAGCCTTGAAATGCCGTAGCCGGCGGCTGCGCCCAGTATCGTGACAGTGAGAATCAGCCAGATGCGGCTGAGCAGCAGATTGATGATATCCCTGACAGAATAGCTCTCGTTCATATGCTTCCGGTCCTTTCCGATCATACCGCGGCAAATGCCGCAGCCGTCTGTCATTTTGCCGGCACCAGATACTGACTGTTGTACTTTTCCGGTGTGACAAAGGTCGGCACAATTTCGTGCAGAGCCCTGACAGCAGCAGCCTCGTCATTTTGCTGCGCAGCATCGCGCAGTGCCCGCAGCCGTTCGATGAACGCCTGCGGCTCGATGTCGATTTGCTTTCCGATGAAGATGAGCTTGTTCTTCGTCTTCTTCAGACCCTCCTCATTCATCAGAAGCTCTTCCTTGATCTTCTCCCCTGGACGCAATCCCGTAAATTCTATCTTTACATCCTCGTACGGCACCTTTCCGTACATCCGGATCAGATTTTCCGCCAGTGTGACAATGCGCACCGGCTCCCCCATATCCAGCACGAAGATTTCTCCGCCCTTTGCAATCGCCGCGGCCTCAATCACCAGATTCACTGCCTCCGGGATCGTCATGAAATACCGGATGATGTCCGGATGTGTGACGGTCACGGGCTTGCCCGACTCAATCTGCTTGCGGAACTTCGGAATGACCGAGCCGTTTGACCCAAGCACATTCCCGAAGCGCGTCGTGACAAACTCTGTCTCGCAGCAGGGAAGCTGCGCCAGATACTGCACGATCATCTCACAGCAGCGCTTGGATGCGCCCATACAGTTGGTCGGATTGACCGCCTTGTCCGTCGAAATCATGACAAAGCGCCGGACCTTGTGGAACTGCGCGAGCGTCGCAACATTGAAGGTCCCGATGACATTGTTCTTAATCGCCTCCATCGGGCTTTCCTCCATGAGCGGAACATGCTTGTGCGCCGCCGCGTGGAACACCACATCCGGACGGTATTTTGCAAAGAGCTGATTCATCCGGAAGTAATCCCGGACGGACGCGATGCGCACCTCCAGATTGATCCGGCTGCCGTACTCCATCAGCAGCTCCTGCTGAATGTCGTAGGCGTAATTTTCACAGATGTCGATGATGACGATCTGTTTGGGCTGATAGCGGGCAATCTGCCGCACCAGCTCCGAACCGATCGAACCGCCGCCGCCCGTCACCATGCAGACCTTGCCGGCGATGAACGCCCGGATGTCCTCATTGTCAAAGCGGATCGGCTCGCGCCCCAGCAGATCCTCCATCCGGAAGTCACGCACCTGCCCGACCAGCGTCGTATGCGCCTCGTCAAAGAGCAGGTTCCCGATGAACGGAATCACCTTGATCGGCAGATTGGTCGAGGCACAGAGGTCGAGAATGCGCTTGCGTTCGGCTTCAAAGCAGCTCGGAATGCAGAAGATGATCATCTCGATCTCCATTTCTTTTGCAAACCGGTGAATGTCCGCCGTTGTGCCGACAATCTGGACGCCGTGAATCACCTGTCCGATCTTGGCATATTCGTCGTCGATGATGCAGACGGGATTAAAAGCGGCTGCCGATTTGTCGTTGCTGTAAGGAGAATTCTGCGCGTTGCGGATCTCGCTGAGCAGCGTCTCGCACGCCCGTCCGCCGCCGATGATCATCGTGCGCTTGTACTGCGCCTCATGCCGGCCGGCCGCCGTCAGGTCAATGAATGTCGTCTTGAAAATCAGACGGAACAGGCAGATGCCTGCCATTGAAATGACCATATGCAGCAGAACATACAGCCATGGCACCGGAAAGCTCAGCAGAATCATGAACAGCCGCGCAACGGCTATGCCAAGCACAATGCCGTACACACAGGAAAGATAGTCCTTTCCGTTGAAATAACGCCACATCTTGCTGTAGGCGCCGAACAGTGCCAGCGCACCGAAGCAGGTCACAACGGACAGGCACAGGCCAACCACCAGCACACGATTCGGAATCCCGCGGTGCAGCAGCGACAGCAGAAATGCCGCGACAAGCCCCGACATGGATACAATCACCGCATCCGCGACAGCCAGCGCGATTTTCCGGTATCTGAATTTTTGTAGGATCGGTTTCAACTTTGACTCCTCCGCGCAGTTTTTCTTTCACCCGTTTTTCTGTTTCCCCGGAAGATCCTTGCTGCGTTTTTACGCTTATGGCGGCGAAACCGCAGTAAGAAACAGCAATGCCAAGCAGTCCGGCAGTCTATGAAACGGCTGAATCGCAAGGCAAAGCAATCTTTTTTTGATTTGACACGCTGTATAAATGATACTCATACAACCTATACAAAAGATTATATCACTTTTTGTACTGTTTGTCAATCAAAAACCAGCAAAAACAGAGGATTTCAAAAAAAATTGTCAGATTGTCAAAGTAAAGTACCGATCCAAATATTTGATTTGGACGGAATAACAAACTGATGCTGCTACGGCACAGACCGTGCTGCATTTCAGCGGGAAACAGCCCGCATTCTCACAGAAAAGGCAGAATGCGGGCTGTCAGAATCACGAAGCCGGAAGCCGCCGGATCAGTATGCCGATCCGGCCTTCTTCTTTTTCAGAGCGGTGTAAATGATGAGTGCCGGAACGGAAATCAGCACAAGACCGCCGAGAATGAACAGATACCAAAATCTCGAAAACAGTCCGCCGACATAGACCTTCTTGACAACCGGCAGATTGTAGATGTTGCCGGCGTTGTCCACCAGCGTGGTCTTGATGTCCGTGTAGCCGCGGCCCAGCGTAAAGCTAATCGTGTGCGCATCCTCGTCATAGGTGAATCCGCCGCTGCCGGCCTTCAGAACCGTATCGTTGATCTGGATCTCACTGCGCTCCAGATTGATGTCGGGCGACACACCCTCGATTCTGACCGAGCGGCTGTCCATGCCGTAAAATCCGCCGAAGAAGCCGAGATTCTGCAATGCCGCTTCATATTCACCGACCGGTTTGACATTGTCGATGTAGATATGTCCGAGTGTGATCTTCTGCACCTCGGTCGGGGTTGCGGCGACCGCGTTCAGCAGCAGGTCGGTGTCGATTGTCTCATCGCTGTACTTCTGCGAAATGTAGCTGTTGCGGAGCGTCAGGTCATAGGCCTTGATCTGGTTGATCGTCTCGCCCGACTTCTTGCCGCCGCCCAGCGCATCGCCGGTGATCTCGGTGACGGTCACATCCTCGCCGGTCACATCCTCGCCGTCCACCTGCACGCTGAATTCCTTGTCTGCGGTCACATAGGCGATGACGCGGATGTCCTCAAAGTCCGCAGACCGGATGCCGATCTGGTTGAACTTGTAGAGGCCGGTTTTGTTCTCGCGGCTGCTCTCCGGAATATACACGAGGAAATCCGAATCGCGCTGCACGACAAAGGTGTGCGTTGTCTCCGCGCTCGGATTGCCCGCGACATCGTAGGCCACGCATTTCACCTCATAGATGCCGTCGCTGCGGAAGTAATCGTTGTCCAGCACGACAGTTCCGGACTTGACCTCAAACTGCTTCGGCTCGGAAACATCCATGCCGTATCCGACCTGATCGGCGTCGCGCTTCAGCCGGTAGGACACGACAGAGTAAGTGACGCGGTCGATGTTCTCATCCGTGAAGGTGATCGGGTCGGCCTCTGTCTGCGTGCTCTTTTTCGTGTAGACCAGTCGGCTGAGATCAGCAGGCGTATCCAGCACGGGCTTCTTCTTGTCCACCTCAAAGATCGGGGACACGGCATCCGCGGCAGAGCGTCCTGCGGCGTCCGTCACGGAGACGGACACGCGGTACACGGCGTCCTTGCTGAAGGTGAAGCCGGCGGTATGCACATCGCCGTTGTCCGTCCACATATCCCGCGTGACGAACTCACTCGTGCAGTCCTCGCGGTTGGAGCTGTTCAGCTCCTTGCCGGATGCCGCCCGCTCCACTCTGATCCGGACGGAATCCTTGACAAAATTGTGCTCGGTGATGCTGAAGGTCACCTTCTGATCGCCGCGGAAGCTGTTTCTGGCGCTGTTGGTCAGGTCGCCGAAATTGGTGACGACGACCGGATCCTTCAGATCGACATAGAACGCTGTCTCGTGGCCGCCGGAATAGGTCACATTGGCGGTATGGTCGCAGAGGTCTGTGCCGGAGACGGCAAACCGGTAATCGCCCTCGTCAAACACCAGCTCGGCGATATGCTCGGTGTCGGAGATGTCGCGGAAGGAAACCGCGGGCGTCCCGCCGATCTGATTGCTGATCTCGGTACGGATGCGAGCGGCGTCAAAGTTCCGCTCGGTCACTGTGACCGTCGCGCTGCGCTTCTGGCTGTAATAGGCGCCGTTTCCGGCAGCGGGCTGAAATGCAACCTGAATGACCGGTGCGGTCATGTCGATCGAGAAGATGTCAGACTCTTTCGCGGAGCTGTTGTTGGAACGGTCGGTCATGCGGAAGCTGAGGCGGATGCTGTTGTCATCGCGGTCAAAGCTGTAGACACGCGTGACCTCTGTGACGAGGTTTTCGTCCATCTTCGTGACGGTCCAGCCGTCGCCGAGCGCCTGTCCCTCGCGGTAACCGGTGTTGGCAAGCTCAATCGTCCGTTCCTCCTGCTGATTCTGCTCCGAGTCCATCGCGTAGACGATATTCCGGATGCCGGACATCGTGTCGGTGATCCGGACCGTCAGCGTCACAGCGCCGGTGTAGAGCGGATGCTGCGCGCCGTCGCGGTAGCCCGTCTGCGTCAGACCGCTGATCGAGATATGCTCCTCGGCATCGTGGCGCGTCGGGGTATCGACCACGAACGAATGCGGCGTCACCTCTGCTTCGGGCGTGTTGCCGACATTGTCGTAGGCACTGACAAAAATCTGTCCCTTGAAATCCGGCGGAATCCGGAACGATGCCTTGCCGTCGCGGTCAACCGCCGCATATTGCAGCGCACCCTCCTTCAGCAGGCTGTTCCCCTGATACTCCACCAGACGGTAGGAAATGCGGTCCATGCCGGAGGACGGACCTTCGTCGCGGACAATGACCGTTGCCGTAAACGGCTCGTGGAAGTAGAAACCGTATTCCAGCACATTGACAAACTGGTCAGAGCCCGGATAGTCGCCGGTATTGCCGTAACGGTCTGCGGTCTCCGGCGTCAGGTCAATCGTCAGCACCTCCGGCGTTTTCCAGTCCATGTAATAGACCGCCGGATCGGTGGTAAAGCTGTTGCCGGCCAGATCGACCGCGGTGACGGTGAATTCGCAGCGGCCGTCCGCTTCCGGCGGAAGATCGCGGAACAGCGTCTCCAGATCAAATTCCGCAGGGAGCTCAGTCAGCTTGTTCAGCTTGTAGTCCTCCGCATTGAGATGCTGTACGGAATCGCTCGACAGCAGCACATACTCCTTGCTCTGCGGCACAGTCTGAAAGCCCTGCTTCACCTGCACCGTCAGCGTCGCACGCACCTCATACAGACCGGAATCCGGATCGGACGCGGTCACATGAATCCGCTTCTGATCGGCATCGCGCAGGGTATACCAGCGGTCCGCCGTGCGGGTTTCACTGTCGGATGCGGGCATCTCCACCGTGATCTCCGGCGCGATTGTCTCCAGCATGAAGGCGTTTTCCTTGGTCGAGATGCGCTGATCCTCTGCGTACAGGATGACATCGGTATTGCCCTCCGCGGCGGGTTCACCGGAAAACACCGTCGTCACGCGGCCGACCTTGTCCGTTGCGCGGATGACCGTCACGCCTTCAAAGCGCTCCTTGTCCACCAGCTCGTAGTCGGGATCGCCCTTCGGGATGACATAGGAATAGTTGCCGAACGCGGCAGAATAGCTCATCGGATAGAATTCGCCTTCCGGTTCCAGCTGAATCTCCAGCAGCGCAATGCCGCTGTCATTCTGCTGATCCGTCGCCTGTACCGTGTACTGGAATTTCTCGTTTGAGAAGATGCCGAAGGTCAGCACGCGCAGCACCTTTTCCGTTGCGGTCTCGGTCTGCTCGACATCGACCCGGTCGATGACCGGCGCTGCGGCATCCACATGAATCAGCATCTCACCGAAGCTGCTCTGGTTGTCCATAATATCATAGACTGCACCGCTGATCCGGAACACCTGCTCCCGGTCATACAGGAACGGCATCTGCGCGTCATCCAGATCCTTCGCCAGATCCAGCGTGACGGTATAACCGTCCGCGCCGTCCGCCGTCAGGGACTCCGCGTCAAAGGTCTTCTTGCTGTTGTTGACAAACATCTCCACGCGGGCGGGGTTCGCATCCTTGAAATGCAGCGTCAGAACGGGCAGCTCATCGGAGCGGCACCAGTCCTGGCCGGCTTCGCCGATGCTGTTGGAGAAATCCGTCACCTCCGGTTCGTGGTAATCCAGATTCAGCAGCACGGTTTCCGTCCTGGGATTGCCGGCGTTGTCCAGCACTGTCACGGTGATCCTGTGCTTGCCGTCTGCGGGAATTGCCGAGACCGGAATATCATACTCCTCCAGCTTGTGTAACGCATCATTGCCGGTATACACTCTGGAATACTCCTCGCTGCGGACACCGTCGATTGTCACATCAATCATCGCAATGCCGTCGGTATCCGAGCATTTGACCGTAATATGCTTTCCGCTGTCCTCCAGCGCATTCTTGCCGTAGAGATAGGTTGTTTCCGTTTCCTCCTCGGACACCGCCCTGACCGTCGTGCGCACATACTGCGCCGGCGTCACCTGAAGCTCCGGCAGCGCACTGTCAAGGAACAGATGATCGGACTGCACCGCATCGCCGCACACCGGCGCCAGCACCTCTCTGAGCGATCTGCTGACCTCATTCCGGCCGTTGTCCGTGACCGTGACTTTGAAATCCAAGAATGCGCCCTGCGTTAATTCGCAGGAATAGTAGCCCGTAACCAGCTCGAAGTACTCGGTCCCATCTTCCAACTTCTGAGGAATGTCATCCGACAGCTTCGGGGGTTTACATTCCTGACCGCCCACTGTCACAGAGGCTATGCCGCTCGCCTCGCCGTCCGCCGGCTCAGGGTCATGCGCCCAGATGCGGAATTGCAGCGGAACATGGGCAAAAGTGCCGTAGGGATACATGGAAAGCACGGAATCGGTCAGCGGCAGCCAACTGTCCGACTGCTTCACATCCCGGTACAACACCTGGATTTCCTCGATGACCGGGTTATCACAGTCCGTCTGCACGACGAGCCAGTCTCCGTTTTCATCCTGTGAGACGATATTTTCATTTCCTGCCAGATCTCTGACACGGAACTGAATCCGGACCTTACCGTTTGTCTTCGTCACAGAGGAGTCTACCCAGAAGACATACTTTTTCATGCCTTCATTGAAATTCAGCTCGGCGTCGGCCCAGTTCTGCCCGTCAAAAGAATAGGAAACAGACTGAAGGCCGCTGCACTTTTCATCGTCCTTCTCATAATCGCGGGCTGCAAACTGCACATAGTTCCAGCCTCTGAATTTGCCTTCCTTTTCATACACCACGACCGGTGCATCGCCGTCCAGGATAAAGGAGGGTTTTGTATTCTGCCGGCTGTCCTTCAGGGAAAGGGTGCGAGTCACGGAATTGCCCTCTGCCGTCATCACCGCTTTCAGATTCTGAATCCGAATGAAGCGGTTCTTCAGCTTGAGGCGGGACAGATCAAAGGTGTATGTCAAATGAAACACATTCCGGTTTGACGAATCTCTTTCGCCCTCTGCCGCATCGACGACCGCGCTGACAACGGGTTCTTCTTCTCCGTTGTTATACAGCTCCAGCGTAGCGCTCTCCGCCATCGCATAGCCGGTGACGGTGACCGTCAGGGAGCTGTTCAAAGCGCTCTGTTTTGAGAGATCGACATCGTTCTCGATCACGGCATACTCCGACAGTTCCGGCTTGACACTCTGATTTGCGCTGTACGCCTTGGAAATCGCCTGATAATAGGTCTTGTCATTGGAATCGTTGTTTCTGAGATAATAGCTGCCGGATTTCAGTGAGCTGAGCGCGACGGACTGTCCCTTGAACGAAGCAGGGTCCGCATCCGCCGCAATCTGGAACGGCCACTGTGCTTCCAGCCTGATCGTGCCGTTGTCATTGGTTCGTCTGACATCCTGATACCAGTCAAGGCGGTGCGTACCGAGCGGGTCATACTCCTTCAGCGCAACCGTCCGGTCTTCGTCCTCAATGCTGACGGAATAGTCCTTCCCCTTGTAGGTGACGACCGGCTTTTCCGCCGCAAAGCGGTAGAGCTGTTCCGTTTTGTCGAAAACGGCAGCGATCCGGAACGAACCGAGCGCGCCGTCATCCTCCTTGCCGTCGATTCTGACGCGGTAATAATCCGGCAGCACGAAGCCCGTTTCGGGATCCCAGTACCGTCCTTCCTGACCGGTAAAAACCGAGTCTTTCGGGAAGGCGCTTCTCAGCCTCACGACCGCAACTTCCTCCGGAGCCTCCACGGTATCGGCAGGAGCCGTCGTCTCAGGCGCGGTATCCTGCCCGTCGGGGGCATTCTGCCGTGGCACCGGCGCCTGTTCCGATACAGCCGGACGCTGCATCTGCGGCAGACTGCCCACGGCAGCCGCGCTGTATCCGCCCGTACTGCCGCCCAGCAGCATCCCCGCTGCCAGCAGTACGCTCAGCACTCTCATCTTCATATCCGATTCCTCCGTCGCAAATAGAAATACAGCTCGACCGACATCAGGAGCAATGCCAGATCAGCAGTCACCAACACGATATTTTTCGGCCTGCAGTACAAAATCACTGCCAGCAGCAGCGCAAAGACCGCGGCGGCAATCAGCATCCGCCGTTCTCCGTGCCGCATCTGACCGTCCGCACGCCCGCTCCGGCGCGCCGTCATGATCTGAAGCAGCACACCTGCCGCCAGACCGACCCAGAACACGCCCGCAATCCAGTAAGCGGATTTTGGCAGCCCGTCACTGAGATCGAGCAGCGGAATCAGCAGCAGACTGGCGGAGGACAGTGCAAAGCAGACGACCGACGCATTGTTCATGCACATGACCGTTCGCTTCATATTCTGTACGCATCCTCATATTCAAAATAAAACTCTATCACCGCAGCGCCGTGCGCTTCTGCCGGATGCGGCGCCGCTGCGGGCGGCATCGGGGCTTTCTCCTCCGGCGGCGGGGGCGGCGGTGCATTCCGTCTGCGCGGCGCCGTACTGACCGCGTTCTGGCTGCTGACCTCCGCATAAGCGGACGCAAACGGCGATTTCCGGTTTCTCGATTTCAGATTCTGATTCTTGTACTTCCGGTAAATCAGGAACGCAATCGCCACGCTCAGCGCTGCCAGCACGATAATCAGCCCGTACAGGATGATCGGCAGATACCGAAGCCAGACATCGTTCTTGATGATAAAGCTGTCCATCGCAATCCCCCTCTCGTCAGGCCAGCGGGCTTTTCAGCAAATCGGGGTCGGTGCCCTTTGCATCCGCGATTTTCTTTTTCAGATTGGTGTCGTTCATCAGCATCTTGTTCAGGTACAGCAGCGCATTGTAATAGTCGGACGCTTCGCGGTACTGTCCGAGCGTCTCAAACGATTCGACCGGCGTGCTGCCGTAATTGGCAATCGCCCGCGCAATGTCCATGCCGTCGCAGTGTACCGAATCCAGCGAGCGCCGGAGCGCAAGCGATTCCGAAACGGTTTTCGCATTGACATAATTGATATGCTGCATCACCTGATTGACATATTCGACGACGATTTTGCTGTCGCCCGTGTGATCGAGGCACTTGAGCAGAACCTCCTCCAGCTCGGTCTTGCTCACATTCTCGTCGTCCTTATAGGAGACCGCCAGCACATCCAGATAGGACTGCTTCGCGTCGGGGTTCGCCTCGATCAGCGCGAGGGCGGTTTCCTTGAAATCAGCGAGATTATGCTCGGTATAATCCGCTGCCATTTTATCAAAGTTATTGCGGGCGATCTCATAGGTCAGCTTCTCCCGCCTTGTGATGACGGCGACCGAGAACACCAGCAGCACGGTCAGCAGACCGGCAATGATACTGAACACCAGCAGGGTTTTCCGCGGCTTTTCGCGCTCGATCAGCTTTTTCTCCGCGTAGAGCGCAGCCGCCTTGAGCTCGTCGTAGTTCTGGTAGCGCCGGTCCGGATCCTTCTCCGTACATTTGACGATCAGCGCCTCCAGCTCCGGAATATAGCCCTTCGGCGTATTGAACAGATCCCGCCGGTAATAGCCCGCCTCAGAGTATTTGATGCGGAGCGACTTCTGCGGATTGATACAGTCCCAGAGCAGCGCTCCGAAGGAGAAGATATCGCTGCGGATATCCGCCACGCCGGTCGATGTCAGCCCCAGCGCCT
Organism: Oscillospiraceae bacterium; assembly: GCA_017414145.1. The sequence continues at coordinate 20,264 of JAFPQL010000253.1, forward strand.
GCCGCATCTGCTCGGAATCACAGCATTCGGGCGCGGCAAAGCCGTCTGTGCCGAACACGCCGATTTCCTCGCCGAATTCCTCATGCAGGGAAACAGAGGACGACCGTTCCGGCAGCTCCACGGATTTGCCGAAGTCGATGACCGTGACGGACTCCGTCTCGTTGGCAATCATGACATTTTCGGGCTTGACATCCATGTGCAGGAAGCGGTGTTCCTCTGTGACATGCGCCATGATCTCGCAGAACTGCACCGTCCAGCGCAGCAGCTTGCGCTGAAACGCCACCACCTGCTCATACGAAGCAGACTGCGGCGGCGTGTGTCCGACGATGCCCTTTGCCTCATCGCCGCTGCAGTACTCGTTCAGATCGCAGCCGACGATAAAATCCTCAACAATGCAGAAATACCGCGCACCCGGCAGCGCCAGATTCGCGCACTGCGCCTGCTTGTAGGAGGGTACTCTGCGGTACAGCTCCAGCAGAATCTGCCCGCTGACCTCCGGGATGATGCCCGCCAGCTTGCTCGTGCTGCATTTTTCCAGCCGGCTCAGCGTTTTCAGCTCATATGCGCAGAAATCGTCCCAGCGGACGATATCTCTGAATTTCAGTGCATAGGTGCGCCCGACGGACTTCTTGACACCTCTGAAAACGATGCTCTCGCCGCCGACCGCAATAAACCCGTCTATTTCATACTCATCAATGCTGTCATAAATGACACCGTTGATCTGACTCTTTTTCCCGTCCATCTTAACCACTTTTCGCCAGTATTAACGCTGTGATATCGTCTGTCTCGCCCGCCTCCGCCACGCGTGCGGAAAACGCCTCCAGCACGCTGACTGTCTCGGCGCGGCTGCCGCAGGCAAAGATCTGCTCCCGCAGCTCCGGAAAGCTGACCCGTTTGTAAAAGCCGTCGGAGCAGAGCACATACCGGCTGTCCGGGTGAAACTCGTCGGACGAAAAGGTGATGGTCACCTCCTCGTCGTTCTTGCCGCCGATGTGCATCGCAATGCTGTAGCCGTCGGCGGCCTTGTCGTCCTGTGTCATACACCGCACCTGTCCGGATGCGGTCATCTCATAGAGCCGGCTGTCTCCGGCGTTGAAGACCAGAAGCTGCTTTCCGTCGGTCGCCACGCCGCAGACCGTGCAGCAGGTGTCCTTCGGCGAGCGCTGGTCGGAAAATACATTCAGCCGGTGATTGAACTCGGCCATCCGGTCCTGAATCTCCCGCGCAGTCCGCTGCACATCGAATACCTGCTCCGGAATAAACCGCTCTGCCCATTCAAGCAGCCACAGCACGGTATTGTAGCTGGCATATTTTCCCTCAAAGCCGAGCGAAATGCCGTCCGCAACCGCGGCAACGGCAATTTCCGTTCCGGCTGCATCCCGCACGCGCAGACCGCCGAACTGGTCCTGATTGGTGTGCAATCCGGATGCACACTGTCTGGAATAACCGGATAACAGAATACTCATAGCAAAGTCCTTACTTTAAGAATGAAGGCGTCGGATTGGAAAGCCGGCTGCCGGCTTCATCCGGATACGGCGCGGCAGGCGCAGGCGCCGGCTGACTGCCTCTGCGGCGCGGCGTCGGATTGGATGCGCGCACCTCCGCACGCTGCGGCTCTGCCGGTACGGCGGGCTCTGCCGGATAAACGGCTGTACCCGCTGCGGATGACGGCTGTAAAGCCCCTCTGCGGCGGGTCGGTGTCGGATTGGAAAGCCGGGCATTGGGATCCTGAAACACGGCCGGCGCCGCAGGAGCTGCCGGAGCCGGTGCAGGCTGTGCGGAAGCCGCACTGCGTCTGGTCGGCGTCGGACAGGATGCCCGTCCGCTCTGATCCTGCGGCAGAACCGGCTGCACAGGCATTTCCGCTGCCGTCAGGGGCATCCCCGATGCCGCAGCGCCGCCGTCCTTCTGCCGGAAGGTCGGGCAGGAAAGCCGGCTCTCAGCCACCGGAACCGCGGCTTCATTCTGCTGCGGCACCGGCGCCGCGCCCTTTCTGGACGGCGTCGGATTCGATGCCCGGTCAGCGGCCGTGAGCGGATCAAAGCCCTCGGCCGGAATTACCTTGAATACTAAATCGTCCATGCTGCGCTCCCGTCAGCCGCCGACACTCATATTGCGGTTATACTCGCCGAGCGCCGCATCCGCCTCACCGAAGATTGCGCGGCAGTCCGTCAGCGTATCGCACATAATTTTCAGAATGTCATAGATGCCGCTGATATTGGATTTTACGGTATAGGCATCCTGCCGGAACGCGTCTGCGCCCTCGCCCTTCCAGATATCCAGCAGTTCGCGGACAATTTCGTCATACTCCTCATTGATTTCCCGATACTGCTGCACCAGAGGGCCGCTCTGTCTGATGACCGTATCGAACACCTTTGTGTCAAGCACAACATAACCGTCTGCCATTGAAATGCACCTCCTATGCTTTCAGAAACCTCATTTTTTTCAGTTCGTCGCTTTCGATATCGTAAAAGTAGCCGTCGCCCAGTTCACAGCGGGCATATTCGTTTTTCAGCTCCTTCGCATCCATTTCACCGAATACGGAACGGCTGCCTTTGTCCTGAATAAACTCCGCAATATTGTCCAGCAGAAACGCCACAGAAAAGCTGTTGTTGAGGAAGGACTCCGCCTCGCGGTCGCTGTTGCCGATTTTCCGTACATCGGAGAAGATGAAGTAATACCCCTTCTCCTCCGCGGCGGCGGTCATGCGGGCAAATGTGCTCAGCAGATTCTTGCCGGAGCTCTGGAACAGCATTTTGCTTTGCAGGACAAAGACCGTCGTCGGATTGTCCGCCTCCTGAAATGCCCGGTTTCCGGGCTTTGCGCAGTATCCGTTGACATCGAGATACTCCGTCAGCTGCTCCAGCTTGTCGAGATACACGGAATTGACGCTGCCTGGCTGATGCAGATCCGCAAGCTGCTTTCTGCCGTCGTCCGCCAGTACGATGCGGTAATCCGGATGCCGGCTGCGCACCGACCGCAGCAGCAGATGCAGCAGATTGGTCTTGCCGAACTTCTTTTTGCCGTAAATCGCAATGGAGTGCATGGTTTCGAGATCGACGAGCACCGGCTGATGCCCGTAGTAATCCAGTCCCACCGCAATGCAGTCTCCCTGTGCTTCCGCCGCCTCCGCCGTGACGCCTTCCGCGGCATACTCGCTGAAGTTTTCGCGGCTGAGCTCCTCGCCGAAGCCGCGGAGCTTCTCAGACCGGCCGGTCTGCGCTGCCGCCTCCTCCGCAAAGTCCATCAGCTCGGCGCGCTCGTCCTCAAAGGGCAGAAACGCCTGAAATTCTCTCGCCTTTCCGTCAATGACCGTGACGCCCCGCCCCGGATTTTTCATCGGCACGCTGACATTCATGCCGAACACATCCATATAAGTTTCCGCGGAGACATCAAACGCGAATCTTCTGCTGAAGCTCGACAGATAGCGGCTGAGGCCGTTGCTGGTATCACTGGCGGTGAACACCAGACTCAGACCCTTGGAAAGCCCCTCGCGGCAGAATTTCCGGAGCGTGTCCTGATAGGACATATACCGTTCATCCGCCAGAAAGGAATTGACATTGTCGATCACAAAGGTGATGTGCAGCGGCTTTGACCCCTCCGTCCGGCGGTACTCCTCGCTGAACTGCGCGGAACGCAGCCGCTTGATATTGGATTCCAGCCGGCTCTCCACGGTCTTGAAGACGCGCCGGATGTTCTCCTCATTGGAATTGTCAAAGCAGGCGGAGACAAGCGGCAGCTGCTCGTAATCGCCGAGATTGCCGCCGAAGTCGATCACATAGATCTCCTCGGCATCCCCCTGCTCAAAATTCTGGTGCATTCTGGTCAGCATGGTCTTGAGGAAGGTCGTCTTGCCGCTCATATGGCCGCCGAACACGATCACATTGGACGCATAGATGTCCACATACAGCACCGGCTGTGTCTGCGTGTCCAGATCATCGCAGATGCCCATTTCCAACCGTCTCATGCGCGCTCAGACCCCCCTTACCGGCTCGTATTTTCCGTCCTGATACTCGTAGATCATGCCGTTTTTCAGAAGCATTCTGCCGGGCAGCGGCTTCTGGAAGACGATATGCGGCGCAGGATGGTCGCCGCTGTGCGTGTCGTAATAAGTCTTGATCGCACCCACGACGGCATTGAGCTGCGTTTCGAGCTGACCGAGCTTTTCCAGTTCCTTCTTCCGCTCGATGTAGTCGAGATTATCACGCTCAGACTGATAAAAGACGGTATAGGCGCCCGCCTTGCTCGCCTCGACGATCTCGATCGGCGTCTCCATATTGTCCTCAACGGTCGCGCCGGAATACGCCGACTGGAAATACTCAAACTTCGAGCCGGTGCCGACCAGCAGATAGCCGCGGCCGTTGCCGGGCATGGTCGGGCTGGCGGCGAGGTCGTTGCCGATCATTTCCTTCGATGCCTGTCTGGTTGCAACCTTGAGGCACAGTCTCGAACGGGAGTTCACGCGGATGTCGTCCGTGATCGCGCCCTCGATGTTCTGGGAAATCAGGATGATGTGGAATCCGAGGCTTCGGCCGACGCGCGCGATGGTCGTGATCTCACCGATGAAATCGACATCGTTGTTCTCCGTCGAGAAGCGCTTCAATTCCGTGAACTCATCCACGACGAGAATCAGATGCGCAAGGGAATCGTTCTTCGCCTGTTCCCGGAGCGCCTGCATCTCCTTCTCGCTGAGCTGATCCTTGTTCTCTCCGCGCAGGCGGTTGTTGATGCTCTTGATATGCCCCTCGATATCGCGGCAGGCCTTGATGTATCCGTTGATGCTGTCCACATACATCGAGTTGAACAGAATCTTTCTTCTGCGGATTTCAGAGGTCAGGGCGTCGAGGAAGCGCTTCAGCATATACTCCGCGCCCGTGCCGTTTTCGTCGCCGTCCACATCCGTCACGGAGCCGACCACATGGGGCAGCGTGCCGATGCGCTTGATGAAGCCGCCGCCCTTCATATCGACGAGCATCAGGTTGACTTCATCCGGCCGGAAGCAGATGCAAAGGCCGAGCAGATACGAGATGATCGTTTCGGATTTGCCCGAACCGGTCGTTCCGGCGACCAGCATATGCGGGCCGTCGTATTTTTCATGCAGGTCGAGGATTGTCAGGCCGCTGTCCGTCCGGCCGATCGGCACACCGATCGAGGACTGCACATCGTAGCGGCGGACGCCGTCCTTCCCCTCCCAGAATTCTCCGATGTCAATGTGATTCTTCGACAGCCCGTACAGCTCAAAGAGACTGACCGAGGACGGCACCTTGCCGTTCGCGGAGATCTTGGCATAGCTGAGTGCCGAGAGAATCTTATACGAATTGTAAAGATGTCTCGCCCAGTTTTCCGCGGCCTCAAAGGTGAAGCGCTGCCGCAGATTCTCATTTTCCCGCGGAACCAGCTCCGCGAAATGCTCGTGCATCGTGATGACATGGTCGCAGTAACGCGGCAGATGCTCGCGGTACATCTTCGGAAAGATGAAGGTCAGGCCGAGCTTGTTCTCATAGGGGTCGTCCCCCTCCGGCACCTGCGGTAAAAACTGCGAAAATGCGTGCTCCTTCAGGTCGTATTCATCATAGACCAGAAAGACGATATGCGGCAGACGGTCCGAAGCGGGCGCATCCTCCGCCATGCGCTGCCCGATGATGTTCAGCATGATGCTGAAAATCGAGTTGGCGCTCTCCTGATTGAACACAAACTGCGATCTGTCCGCAAACAGCTCGCGGAAGTGCGGCAGGAACTTGTAGACGCTGATGCGCTGCTCAATTTCCGCGGGATTGTCCGTCCGCGGGAACAGTGCCACAAATTGCAGATCGTCCGGCGAATGGTAGAAGCAGAGGTCGAAAATCATGCGCTCCAGCAGGAGATTCGAGATGCCCGCATCCTTTGAGACAACGCCGAGTGCGCCGCAGTTCCGCAGAGAATACACCAGCGGCGCCTGCTTCATGCAGGCATACTCCCCGGCGATGAAGCCGGGCAGATTGGTCAGATAGAACTTCGGGTCCTCAGAACACTGGAAATCCTTGTCGGACGGAATCGACAGGCGGATGCTGCCGTCCTCAAAGGCGAAATTCGCCGAGGAGAACACCTCGTCCTTGCCCGTGCCGACAATCTCAAACATATTCCGGACATCGTCGGACACGCCGAGACGCACGCCGAGAAAGTCCTTATCGGCGAACGCACGGCTGAAAATCAGCGAAGATACGCTGTAAACGCTCGTATTGATCCTGCTGCTGTCCAGAATGTCATTGACATCCGGATAGAGCTCGCACAGCTTTTTGACATCGAGCTCCTTGCGGTTCTCGATGCCGAGAATCAGGCGGTGAATGTAGTCCTGATAATGCTCGCGCCAGTCGCGGAGCTGCTTTTTATACTGCCTGGACATCCGGATATAGTTGATAACGGATGTCACCAGCGTGGCGGCGCCCATTGCGCCGCTGAGCGCGACCATCGCAAAGCCGCTGCGGCTGCCGTTGGCCATCAGACCGCGCACGAGAATCATCGTGCCGACCATCGTCAGCGTCGGCAGAATCGTGAAAAACAGATTCTGTTCGCGCTTGGCCGGCGGCTGTCCCGGCGGGATGATCTCGACCGGCGTGTCATCAAACTGATAGAGCTGGCGGGTGCTGATGTTGTACTCCGGAAACACGATCTGCGTGTTTTCGCGGTTGTTCGGGTTGAACGCCGGAATGATATCCGCCGTGTTGACCTCGTAAGTCTCATAAGCCTCTGTCGAGTCAAACACGATGCGCGTCGAGGTGATGAAGCCGATTTCATAGAGCTTCTTTTCCAGATCGTCCTGACAGAAGATCACACGCCCGGTGCTGTCCTTCTGCACGACCAGCGCGTTGTTATAGGATGTCAGCGTCAGCCGGCGGAATCTGCCGGCTTTGTCAACCGATTGCAGGCATTTTTCATAGATGCCGCTGCAGATCCCGTAAATGCTGCTGCCGCCGCTTCGTTTGGCAAGGCCGTACCTGATGCCGTCCAGAAGCTGCTTCAGTGTGATATCGCGCAGAACGATCAGCTCGATGACGATGCTTGCGCCGCGGTCATCTATGAACTGAACGCCGATCAGAAGCTTGTTGCTTTCCATACTGCCTCCGGTTGATGTTACTTTTGTTCGACCGAAATCCGGGTGACGGTCACCGTGGTGTAGTTGCCGAGCAGAATCTCGCTGTTCTCCGTCAGCACGGCGCTCTGACCGCTCCGCAGATCAGAGGTTCTGCCCGCGGTTTTCACAGAGAATGAGGCACCCTTCGCCGTATTCCGGACGGTGAGCGCCGCGGTTTTCCGGTCATAGGTCAGGGAGAAGGCATTTCTGCCGATGCTGCCGATGTCGTCATTCGTCGCGTCCTCGCAGATTGCGCGGTCATTTTTCGGCAGCGGACTGTTGTCCTCCGCAAGCGGCTCCAGAATTCTGCCGACGCGGAATTCCGAGCCGACCGGAAATTCCCATGTATCGGGGCCGACGCCCTTCTGGTCGCCGGGAACATCCTTTGTAATCCGGACGAACACCTTGCAGATGAACGACCGCTTTGACCGGCGGACCAGGAACCATGCGGCCGCGCCGCCCAGCAGCAGCACACCGCCCGCGATTGCGGACACGAGCAGCCACGGAAAGCCCTTTCCTTCCGGCTTCGGGGCTTCCGTCGTCACGGTTTCGGTCGTCATCTCCTCCGTCGTTGTCTCCGTGGCCGCGGCAGAGGTTGTCGTTTCGGGCGCGGCGGTTGTCGTCTCCTCCGGCGGAATCTCCGCCTGCGGAATCAGAATCGAGCCGAGCGACAGATTGCTGCCGCCGTTCTTGATCGTCACGCCCTTGAGCTCTCCGGTCGTCAGCTCATTGGTGAGCTTTGCCTTCAGCATCGAGATTTCGCCCGGATGCAGCGCATTCAGGTCGGAGTCGCTGCCGAACAGCATATAGGTATTGGAGCCGAGACTGCCGATTGCGGACAGGTTGACATCCTGCTTGTCGCCGGTGCTGACCTGCACCACATCGACATGATTCCGGCTGTTTCCGCTGATGGCGGATCGCAGCAGATCAAAAGAGGTACCCTCCACCGAGTCCGCACCGTCTGTCACCAGAACCGTGCGGTAATAGGCATCCTCCCCGTGCTCCGTGTTCTCTATCACATTCATCACTGCGTCGTAAACCAGACTGGCTTTCCCCTTGAAATCCACCTTGGAAAGCTCATAGGCAATGAATTCCCTGTCACCGGAATACTCCGCGGGCGGAATGGTTGTTTCCGTATCAAAGGCTGCAATTTTGACGCGTTCTGTCTCCGGCATACCGGACACATAGTCCGTGATCGCGGACTTGAGCGCATCGCGCAGCTTCACCGGCATGGAGGACGAATTGTCAATCAGGAAAAGCGTATTGACCCGCACGCCGGAAGCCGTCACCTCTGCCGGCAGATCGGTGTTGCCGATCAGCAGCGACGCATTCTCATCCAGCGCCGCAGAGGTAAAGACGGTCATATAGGCACCGTCCTCTGAGAAACAGGCCTGCAACGGCTCGTTTCCGGCCGTTGCAGATCCCGTCAGCACAAAAGGTTGTGCCGCAAATAACATACAAAATACACTTGCAATCAGGTTTTTCAGTTTCATATCATTCTCTCATCCGGCTTCGCTCACCGCGGTCTCCAGAATCGACTGAAGCTCCGCGGTGCAGTCCGGACAGGCCGGCACCGGAATCTCTTTCGGGGCATTCATCTTCACAGGCAGAATCTCCGCCTGCGGGATGTCCGGCAGCGTCACCGCCGGAACAGTCAGCCGCACCGCAGAAGCCTCATGCGGGACAAACTGCGGCACATCAGGCACAGACGGGATATCCGCCGTCACCTGCACGCGCCCGATCTCAGCCGGCATCGGAGGGATGGCCAGCTCTGCCGGAACATCCACAGCCGGCACCCGGCCTGCTGTCCGGAGTGTCACGGGCTGAAAGCTTTTGACCTTCGGAATCTCCGTCTCCACGGGATTCTTTACGGTAACGCAGACCTCACACGGGACAAAGGGCTTCGGCACCGGTACGGAAACCGCCGGAGCCTGCACCGCGCCGGATATCTGCATCTGCTCAGCACGAAAGCCGACACGAACCGCTTCCGGCACAGCCACCGCCGGTACGCTGACCGGCGCCGCTGCGGGTACAGATGCGGAAATCTTTCCGGCATCGGGAACCTGCGGCATCTGCACACGGACGGTCTGCTCAGCCGTCTCCGGCATCCGGAATCCGGGAATGGCGGGAATCTCCGGCACCGCGATCTGCTTTGCCGTCATCTCCGCCGCCGGAATCGCCGCCGGTGTCACCTGCGGTACAGCAGGAATGCTGACAGCAGGCGCTGACACGGAAACCTGCGGGATTGCCGCCGCACTGACAGACTGCGGCACCGCCGCAGGGTCAAATTGCAGCCTGACGGGCTCTGCACTGACAGCCGGAAGCTCCGCCGGAACCTGAACGGCAGGCACCTCAAAACCGGATTCGTCCAGTCCGAGTCTCTCCGCGTTCAGGCCGGCAAACGAACCCTTCAGCTGCCGCACCACCTCGGTCATCTCGTATTCAAATAATTCCTTGGTTCTCTCAATATCTGAGAGTGCTTTTGCTTGTTGATCCATTTAAGAAGCCTCTCTGATCGGTCGGATAGCCTGGGAACGGAAAGTTATCCCAGGGACTGCGGGATATTATCGGCAATCTGCTGATCCGCCTTCTCCATCTGATCCGCATTGGCTTCGAGCAGCTCTGCCAGACCTTTGATCAGATTCGGAATCGTCTCCTCGATGTACTGATGCACAGCACCCTGAATAAAGGAAACGAACTTTTCTTTCGACTCGCCTTCCCAGTCAGAGATCGAAGCAATGATGTCACTCTCAAACTTCTGAGCGGCTGCAATGTATCTCTGCGCAATTCCTTTGATATCATTTGCGGCGCCGCGCATTTCGGGATATCTGAAAACAATATCTGCCATTTTATG
>JAFPQL010000254.1 GCA_017414145.1 Oscillospiraceae bacterium
CTTATGTGTCCGACCTTTCGCCCGCCGAATTTCTCAACTATATCTATCACGCCGCGTATGTCATGACCGGCTCGTTCCACGCGATGTGCTTTTCCGTGCAGTTTGAAAAGGAATTCTTCCTGACCGGCTCTGCCTTTGCCGAGCGGAACGAGCGGCTGTATTCGCTGGTCCGGCTGCTGGGAATTCAGAACCGCACGATGGATGACCTGACCGATCATCCGGCGGAAATCGACTATCCCGCCGTGAAGCGGACTTTGGCGCAGATGCGTGCGGAGTCGATGCGGACCATCTCCGAAATTTGCGAAAGGGACAAAGGGTGAACCGCAGTGACCAGAGAAGAAAAGCTCGCCAAAAATACCATGATTCTTGCGATCGGCACATTTCTCCCGAAGCTGGCCGCCTTTATTACGCTGCCGATTCTGACCGGCTGCCTGACAAAGGATGACTGGGGCTTTTATGAGCTGATCGTCGATCTCGTTTCTCTGATTCTTCCGACGGCGACACTTCAGATTCAGACAGCGGCGTTCCGGTTCCTGATTGACCGGAAGGACAAGCAGGAGGATGTCAGGAGCATCATCACCAATATCTATGCGTTCATTGTGCCGATTTCGGTCGCCGCACTGCTGATCCTGTATCTCTGCCTGTACTTTCTGGTACCGGGACAGCCGTCCTCGATCAAGCTGCTGATCTGTCTGTACTTCTTCGCGGACATTCTGGTCAATGCCGCAAGACAGGTATCCCGCGGCATGAGCAAAAATCTGTTTTATTCGCTGAGCGCGATTGTCAGCGCTCTGTGCAAGATCATCTTCGCGGTTGTGTTTGTCTGGTGGCTGAAGGTCGGTCTGGAGGGCGCGGTCTGGGCGCTGTTCCTCGCCTCGCTGATCTCGCTGATCGTCCTTTCGCTGCTGATCCGGCTGCACCGGTATATTGATCTGCACAGCATCAGCGCAAAGCAGATCAAGGAGCTGATTGCCTATTCGTGGGGCATGGTGCCGAACTGTATGTCCATGTGGGTCATGCGTGTGTCCGACCGCTTTGTCGTCACCGGCTTCATGGGCTATGCCGCCAACGCGATCTATTCCGCCGCAAACAAGATTCCGTCCATTCTGACGATTGCGCAGACGACCTTCACGATGGCATGGCAGGAGAACGCCAGCATCGTGTCCAAGGACAAGGACGCGGGCGCGTACTACAGCTCGATGTTCCGGACGATGTTTGACCTGATGGCGGGCTTTCTGGGTCTGCTCATCAGCGCGACGCCGCTGCTTTTCAAGCTGCTGATCCGCGGCGATTACGGCGACGCCTACCCGCATATGCCGATTCTGTTTCTGGCAATGTTCTGCTACAGTATGTGCGCCTTTCTGGGCGGCATCTATGTCGCGTACATGGACACCAAGAGCGTCGGCATCACCACGCTGGCGGCGGCAATCTGCAATCTGCTGATCGACCTGCTGACCATTCAATACATCGGTATTTATGCAGCATCCGGTTCGACCTTAATCAGCTATCTGCTGCTGTTCATCTTCCGTGCGGTCGATGTCAGAAAGCTCGTGACCATCCAGTATGACCTGAAGCGGATTGCTGTGATTTCCGCCATTCTGATTGCGGAGTCCGTGCTCTGCTACATCCACACGCTGCCGACCGACTGCATCAATCTGGCGTTCGGCCTCGTGGTATTCTGTGTCCTGAACCGGGCGCTGATCCGCGCCGTCTGGACGAAGGGCAACAAGCTGGTGCAGAAGAAGCTGCACCGTTCCTGACCGTTTTCCTGTCTATCAACTGAGCGGAGGTGATGACCTTGCCGGCAGAAGCATCTGTGCCGCACCGTTCCACGCGGTATGTGAACACCGAACAGAGCAAATCGGAAAAGCCGCTGCCCGAACTGTATTCTGACACCGTACACTGCTGCGGCTGCACCGCCTGTGCGTCGTCCTGTCCCGTGAAGGCAATCCGGATGACGCCGGATGACGAGGGCTTTTGCTACCCGGCGGTCGATGCCGCAGTCTGCATCCGCTGCGGAAAATGTATGAAGGTCTGTGCATTTCAGAAGCATCAGCGCGGACAGAAGGAGGACTGCGGCGAGCCCGCGGTCTATGCCGTCAAGCACAGGGACGAGGCGGTTCGTGCCGCGTCCCGTTCCGGCGGAATCTTCACCGCACTGTCCGATGCCGTTCTGAACCGGCAGGGCGCGGTCTACGGCTGTGCGCTGACGGAGGATTTCCGTGCGGTGCATATCCGTGCGGCGAGCAGCGCAGAGCGGGACAGACTGCGCGGCTCCAAATATGTGCAGAGCGATCTTGGAGATGTATTTTCGCAGGTGCGGGCAGATCTGCAGGCGGGGCTGCCGGTGCTGTTCACCGGAACCTCCTGTCAGGTTGCCGGGCTGCGCGCCTTCCTCGGAAAGGCGTATGACAATCTGTACTGCGCGGACATTCTCTGCAACAGTGTGCCGAGTCCGCTGGTCTGGCAGAGGTTTCTCAGCTCTATGGCGGAGCGGGTCGGTTCTCCGGTCAGGGAAGCGGTCTTCCGCAACAAGGCAAAGTTCGGCTGGAAGGCGCACACCTCCACCCTGCGCTTTGCAAACGGCAAAACCGTTGACACCGACGACTACCGGATCCTGTTTTCGCGCCATTACAGCACGAGACTCTGCTGCACGGAATGTCCGTATAAATCGGTGCAGCACCCCGGAGACATCACCCTCGGCGATTACTGGGGCATTGAGAAGGCCTGTCCCGGCTTCAGCGACAACAAGGGCGTATCGCTGGTGCTGGTCAACAATGAACAGGGCAGCAAGCTCTGGAATCTGATTGACCGCTCCGCAC
>JAFPQL010000255.1 GCA_017414145.1 Oscillospiraceae bacterium
ATGACATCGAGATGCTTCAGGATCTCATCATCGCGGCTGTGAACGATGCCGTGAACAACGTCGAAGAGACCACCGAGAACGAGATGACCAAGATCACCGGCGGCGTCGCACTTCCGGGTCTGTTCTGATTTATGGACAATTTCAGCGCGCTTCCGCTGGTTGTTCTGGCTGAAAAATTCGCAGCGCTGCCCGGCATCGGCATGAAGACCGCGCAGCGCCTTGCGTATGCCGTCATGGAAATGCCGCAGGAGGACGCCGAGGCGTTTGCGGCGGCGATTCTCGCAGCGAAAACGCAGATTCATGACTGCCCGGTCTGCCAGAATCTCACCGAGCAGGAGATCTGCCCGATCTGCGGCAATCCCAAGCGCGACCGGAGCACGGTCTGCGTGGTCGAGGGACCGAAGGATGTCGCCGCAATCGAGCGCACGCATGAGTATCAGGGCGTTTACCATGTGCTGCACGGGCTGATTTCGCCGCTGGACGGCATCACGCCGGAGCATCTGCGCATTCAGCAGCTTCTGGACCGCATCCGGGAGGGCGGCATTTCGGAGCTCATCATGGCGACGAATCCGAGCATTGAGGGTGAGGCGACTGCGATGTACCTCTCCCGCCTCTGCAAGCCGCTTTCTGTCCGCGTGACAAGGCTGGCGTTCGGTCTGCCGGTCGGCGGTGTGATTGAATACACCGACGAGGTGACGCTCTACCGCGCCCTCACGAACCGCAGTGAGATGTGAGCGATGCGCGGCGTGATTTTTGATCTGGACGGCACGCTGCTGGACTCCATGCCGATGTGGCATGAGCTGGACAAGCGGTTTCTGCGCGTACACGGCATCGAGCCGCCGCCCGATGTGACGCAGGCGGTCCGGGATATGACCGCGGAGGAGGCCGCCGCCTATTATGCGGTGCGGTTTCCGCTTTCGATGTCGCCCGCCGAAATTCTGGCGGAATGCGAGGACATGGCAGCGGAGGAATACCGCAGGCATTTGCAGCTAAAGCCCGGTGCGGCGGAATTTCTGCACGGGCTGGCAGCGCGGGGGATTCCCTTCGGGCTGGCGAGCGTGACCTACCGGCGACTGCTGGAGGCGGCGCTGGAGCGGCTGCGGATCCGCAGTCTGTTCCGCTTTATCCTGACGCCGGATGACGGGCTGCGGGGCAAGGCATTCCCCGACCTCTATCTGCGCGGCGCGGCACTGCTGCGGGCGGCGCCGGAAGACTGCGCGGTCATCGAGGATGCGCTCTATGCGGCGAAAACCGCGAAGCACGCCGGCTTTTATACGGTCGGATTCCGTGACGCCTCGGCCGATGCCGACTGGGACGAACTCTGCGCGGTCTGTGACCGGACGGCGGCTCACTGGGCGGAGCTGAATTCGCCCGCCTTTTTCTCAGAATTTCAAGACGGCAGTTGAGGGAGACATCCGGCAGGAGCGTCTTCCTCTTTTCGTCTGACAGGAGTTATTTTGATATGCTGATTGATTTTCATACCCATGTGTTTGCAGAGGAGATTGCCGACCGCGCCCGTGACGCGCTGATTGCCGGCGTATACCGCGAGCAGGGCGCCGGTTACCGGAAGGGCGAGCAGCTCAATTTCCGGGAGCTGACCGTCAAAGCGCTCCTTGACTCGATGGACGCGGCGGGCGTGGACAAAAGCGTCTGCCTGCACATTGCGACGAAGCCGCATCAGACGGCTGCGATCAACCGTTTTGCCGCGGCACTCAGCGCGGCATCGGGCGGGCGCCTGTACTCCTTTGCAACGCTGCACCCCGCAGACCCCGACTGGAAGGGCGTTCTGGACGGCATTGCCGCGGCGGGATTCGCCGGCATCAAGCTGCACCCGCAGTTTCAGCAGTACGCGATTGACGGGCCGGAATTCCGCCGCATTATCGCCTATGCCGTTTCGCTCGGTCTGCTGGTGATCTTTCACGCCGGTGCGGATATCGGTCTGCCGCCGCCGGTCTATGCGTCTCCGGCGCAGATCCGCAGTCTGCTGGACAGCGGCATCGACGGCAGTCACCTGATTGCGGCGCATATGGGCGGCTGGCAGCAGTGGGACGATGTCGAGCGGTATCTGGTCGGCACGGACATTCTGCTCGATACGGCGTTTGTCCGCGACTTTCTGCCGCCGGCGCAGGCGCGCCGCATCATCCGGCATCACGGTGCGGAGAAGATTCTGTTCGGCTCGGATTCCCCGTGGGAAAATCCCGCCGACACGCTCCGCTTTTTGCAGTCGCTGGACCTGACGGAGCGGGAGCTGGCGCTGATCACACATGAAAACGCGGAGCGGCTGCTCTCCGGCGTCTGACAGCCGCGGCACATCATCCGGCCTCGCCGGGACTGGGGAATCTGACATATGAACACAGTTTTGATTGCGGGGCAGACCGTCCCGCAGACTGCCGCGCTGGCGCCGATGGCATCCGTCGCGGACAGTGCATACCGCACGCTCTGTGTGCGGCACGGCGCCTGCATGACGACCGGCGAGCTGGTCTCGGCAAAGGGTCTTTGCTACGGCAGCCGCGGCAGCGCGGAGCTTTGCCGCATCACGGAGGCGGAGCGCCCGATGGGACTTCAGCTCTTCGGCGCAGAGCCGGAATTCATCGCGGAGGCGGTGCAGAAAATGCTGCCCTTTTCTCCGGACTGGATTGACATCAACATGGGATGCCCCGTGCCGAAGGTCGTCTCGCAGGGGGCGGGCAGCGCACTGATGAAAACGCCGGAGATCGCCGAAAGGGTACTGTCTGCGGCAGTCCGGAGCGCGGCAGGCAGCGTCCCCGTCACCGTGAAAATGCGCATCGGCTGGGACAGCGAAAGCGTCAATGCCGTCGAGTTCGCAAAGCGCATGGAGGCGGCCGGTGCGGCGGCGATTGCCGTACACGGCAGAACGCGGATGCAGTTTTACGCGGGAAAAGCCGACTGGAAGCCGATTGCGGCGGTCAAGGCGGCAGTCTCCGTGCCGGTCATCGGAAACGGCGATGTGCAAAGCGGCGCGGACGCCCTGCGGATGTATGCGGAGACCGGCTGCGATCTGGTCATGGTCGGGCGCGCAACCTACGGAAATCCGTGGATCTTCGAGGAAATCGCCGCCGCCGTCCGCGGGGAGGCCTATCAGGCGCCCGCCGTCGGGGAGCGGCTGCGGGAAATGCTCAAACACATCCGCATGATTCTGGACAGCAGCGAAAAATCCGAGGCGCTTGCCATGCGGGAGGCCAGAAAGCACGCGCTCTGGTATCTGCGCGGATATCCCGGCGCGGCAGCCTTCCGGGCGCGGTCGGCGACGCTCAGCTCATACCGTGAGGCGGAGGAACTGGTCGCGGAGTATCTTGCACGGAATCCGTGACACGGAATCCGTGATTCTGCACAGGTTTTCGCTCTTTTTTCTGTGGACTGTGCCGAATCGCCGGCGAACCTGTGAGAATTCCGCCGCGGATTCCGTATACTGTATTGAGAGAGCCGTTTTGCATCGTACAGTGAGAGAGCCGTTTTGCATCGTACAGAATCTTGACAACACGCCGTAAATATGATATACTGAAACGATGCAGAATCTTTGCTTCTGTTTACAGAAAGGGCGTATTCTCTTGGATTTATCGAAATTACTCAACAACGATCCGCTGCTGCGTGCGGGACTTGCCGCCGCTGCCGTGATCTTTGTTGATCTCTGTGCGCTGGTCATTCTGATCGCGGCCTCGCGGGAGCGAAAGCACAGCGACCGGCGCTGGGCATATGAAAACCGCGGGTTTATGCTGGCCTGCGGAGAGGTCTGTTATCCGCTGGGCGCGGCCGAGATTGTCATCGGGCGGCATCCGAGCGCGGATATCCGCTTTTCAGACGGGGAGATTTCCCGTTTTCACGCGATTCTGACACTGTCCGCAGGGGCGTGGCAGATCGAGGATCTGAGCGGCAACGGCGTGACCGTCAACGGCAGGCGCATCGACGCGCCCTGCATCCTGCACAAAAACGATGTCATCGGCATCGGCAGGCGGCAGCTCACGGTCATCCGCGGAAGGAGAGGGTGACGGCATGAAAAAATCACTCTCGCACCCGTTTCTGCTGCTGCTGATTCTGATTGCGCACACGGCGATGCTGCTGCTGGTGGTCTTCAGCTTCGGGCTGACACCCGATGCCATTCTGCTCTCCTCGGCCGTGCTGCTCTTTGATTTCATCGGCTTCATCTTTCTGCAGTTTGTCCACCGCGAGGCCTGTACGGTCGATTCGGTGCTGCTGCTCGTGCTCGGCATGAGTACGATCTATCAGTCCTGCTTCGGCGGGCTGACCTTTGCGAAGAAGCACTTTATCTTCGCGGTTGCGGCATTTGTGATCTGTCAGTTCACTTATCTGCTTGTGCGGAATCCCTACCGCGCCGAGAAATTAAAGCCGCTGTGGTATCTGATGTTTGCCGGACTGGTCGGGGCGATCTTCTTCCTGACGGGCAGCCGCGGCATCTGGATTGACCTCGGATTCATCACGCTGCAGCCGTCGGAATTTGTCAAGCCGGTCTTTGTGCTGATCTGCGCCAGCTCGATCCGCACACAGCTCCGCAAGCATACGGTGCTCGGCTTTCACTATGTGCCGGACAATCTCGCACTGCTCGCCTGCACGGCGGTCATCGCGGGGCTGCAGTGGTACTGCCGCGACCTCGGCTCTCTGCCGACCTTTGTGGCGGCTGCGGGCTGCGGACTGCTGCTGCGGTTCCGCTATCTGCGCGAGAAGGTCTCGCTGCGCCTTGTGATTTTCCTCTGCCTGTGCGTCTGCGGCGCTGCCGTGGCGGCGTGGCATCTGGCGCCTGCCTATGTGCAGGAGCGTCTGCATTCCGATATCTGGGCGGATATGTCCGGCAGCGGATATCAGCAGGTCAAGGCGCTGACGGCCATCGCGGAGGGCGGCTGGTTCGGCAAGGGTGCCGGCAACGGCACGCTGATTCATGTCGCGGCATCGCGCACGGACATCGTCTTTTCCGCGATCTGTGAGGAATGGGGACTGTTCACCGGCCTGATGACCGTCATCCTCGTGCTGTTTCTGCCCGCATCGCTGCTGGCGGTTCCGCCGCGGAGCTATTATCACTCCGGACTGGCCGTCGGTGTGGCAGCGGTCTTCATGGTGCAGATGACGCTCAATGTCTTCGGCTCCTGCAACCTGATTCCGTTCACGGGCGTGACGATTCCGTTCATCTCGCAGGGCGGCAGCTCGATGCTGTCCAGCGGCATTCTGGCGGGCTTCCTGAAGGCGGCGCAGGCGCCGGTTCTGACGGGCGGTAATACCGCCGCCGAAGCGGAAGGAGGCAGATGAAATGGCAAAACAGACAACGGATGCCGAAGCGATCCCGCAGCTCGATGTCTCGGCGCCGCGGAGTATGCGCACGGCCGGCCGGCTGACCTCGCTGCTGCTCGCGGCATTCCTGATCGGACTGTTTTATCTTGCCTATGTGCTGGTTTCACAGTCCTCATATTACATGGCAAAATCCGGTTCGACCGGCTACGGCACGGTCTATGACCGCAGCGGCGATGTCCTCTTTGACGGCACGAAGCCGCTCTCGTCCTATCCGGCGGGACAGTTCGCCGATGTCGGCAACCTGATCGGCGATGCGTCCGGACAGATGTCGAATACACTGGTCAGCCGCAATCTGAGCCGGCTGGCAAACTATAATTTCCTTTACGGCAAGGATCAGGGACAGGTTTCCCTGACGACAACGCTTTCGCACAAGGCGAACAAGGCAGTGTTCTGGAAGCTCGGCAAGAAGAATGGCACGGTCATCGCCTGCAACTGGAAGACCGGCGAGCTGCTCTGCTGTGTCAGCAAGCCCTGCGTCGATATCGCAAAGGGCTATGACAATCTCGCGTCCCTGCCGGAGAACAGCCTGCTCTGCAAGGCGTTTTATCCGCTTGTGCCGGGCTCGACGCAGAAGGTTTCGACGCTGGCCGCGGCCTATGAACGCCTCGGCGTCAGCGCCGTCAATCAGATACAGTTCTCCTGTGCCGGCACATGGCTCAACGCCAAGGGACAGGCCATTAAGTGCCACGAGGCAAAGGGTCACGGCACGCAGACGCTCAGTCAGGCGTTCCGCAACAGCTGCAACCCGTATTTTGCACAGCTGATTCAGTCCGGAAAGGTGCCGCTTTCGTCCGTCATTGAGACCTACACCCGCATGGGCTATGCGGTCAACGGCGCCAAAGCGGAGTCCATGTCGCTGGACGGCATCACGATTGCCCCCGCCTCGACAACCCTGACCGACGCGAAGGACTTTGACACACAGTGGGGCTGTCTCGGACAGGGCAGCACGCTGGTCAGCCCGTATCAGCTCATGCTCTGGCAGTGCGCGATCGCAAACGGCTCCGGTTCCGCGCAAAAGCCCTATCTGATTTCCTCGCGGACCGATGTGGACGGAAAGTTTTCCGCCGTGCAGTCCGCCGGAAAGACCGGCAGCTTCTTCTCGGCAGAGACAGCCAAGGCCATTCAGAATGTCATGACGGAAAATGCGAAGACGCAGTACAGCGCGTCGCTCGGCAAGTACAAATGCGGCGTCAAGAGCGGTACGGCACAGGTGGAGCAGAACGGCAAAGCGTATGAAAATTCGCTGCTCGCCGGCTTCTGCCTCGACGACAAATGTCCGGTCGCGTTCTGCGTGGTCATCGAGGAGCGCGTCAACGGCGAGCTGACAACTGCACAGCTCACCAAAACCCTGCTGGATTCTCTGTCCGGCATCAATTCTCAAAAATGAGGTCGATTGCATGAAACGATTCTTCGGGTTTCTTCCGAAAACCAGATCCGGCAGACTGGCCGCGGCGCTGCTGCCGCTGCCGCTGCTCTGCTTCTGCGTGGCGCTCCTGATGAGCAATTCGCACCGCCCGCCCGCCGCGGCGCTCAATCTGGCGGCTGAGGCGGAGCAGGCCCGTCAGCGCCTTGCCGCAAGGCAGGAACCGGCGGTTGTCACAGATGCGGCAGTCGAGGCGATGCCCGCCGCGGAAACGACGACCACGGCGAACAATCTGCGGTATGCGGACATCCCCGTCAAGAGCTTCCGTGTCTCGGAGCTGACGCCGCAGGTGCAGACCGATCTGGACTATACCGACTGGTGGTTCAGCGAGTGGGACGACTGCCGCTATCTCTTTCTGCCGGCAACCGCAGACCGCGCAAAGCTGAAAATCACCGTTTCCGCCGCACAGCCGGTCTATCTCAACGGCGTGCAGGTCAGATCGGGCGCTGTCACGGATCTGCTCAGTCAGGCGGACAGCTTCACGGTCCGCGTCGGCGACAAGGAATGCGGAGAGCTGCGCGTCATGCAGTCTGACCGAGCCGTCGTCTATCTCGACATGAAATCCGGCGGTCTGGACTTTGTCAACACCAAGCGCACGAATACGGATTCCGGCAGAATGCTCGCGCTCAACGCCGACGGCTCGACGGAATATGACGGCGAAATCGAAAAGCTCGGTGCGCACGGCAATTCCTCGTGGGACTATTCCCGCGACAAGAAGCCCTATAATTTCAAGCTGCCTGAAAAGGCGAAGCTCTACGGCATGGGCAAGGCGAAAAAATGGTGCTTCCACGGCAATTACCTCGATCACTCGATGCTGCGCAACACGCTCGGCGAGGAGCTGGCTGTCAATGCCGGCACGCCGTTCAATCCGCAGTATGCGTATGTCGATCTCTACGCCAACGGCTCCTACCGCGGTACTTACCAGATCTTTGAGCGCGTGCAGATTCAGAAGCACCGCGTCAATATCCGCGATCTGGAGGAGGAGACGGAAAAACTGAACGACAAGGAGCTGGACGCCTACACGCTCAAGGTCAGCGGCGCCGAAAAGCTGACGGACTACAAGGCAAATTCGTTCCGCTACTACGATATCCCGAACAATCCGGAGGATATCACCGGCGGCTATCTGTTCCAGTCGCAGCTTTCCAACCGCTATGCCAATATCTCCAAGACTGCGTGCGGCTTTGTCACGGCACGCGGACAGTGCTTCAAAATGAGCGGCCCGCAGGCGGCGTCCGAGGCGCAGATGAAGTATATCAGCAGCTTCGTGCAGGATTTTGAGGACGCGCTCTATTCCGAAAACGGCCGCAACAAGAAGGGCAGGCATTACAGCGAATA
>JAFPQL010000256.1 GCA_017414145.1 Oscillospiraceae bacterium
ACGACGCTGACCGAGATCCGCGACAAATTCTATGACGGCATGATCATCACCGGCGCACCCGTGGAGCAGCTTCCCTTCGAGAAGGTCGATTACTGGGGCGAAATCTGTGAGCTGATGGCCTGGAGCCGCACCCATGTGTTCAGCACGCTGCATATCTGCTGGGGCGCACAGGCCGGTCTTTACTACCACTTCGGCGTGCCGAAATATCCGCTCAGCGAAAAGATGTTCGGCGTCTTCCCGCACACGGCGGAGATCAGGCACTCGCTGCTGCTGCACGGCTTCGACGATGTGTTCTATGTCCCGCATTCGCGCCACACCGAGGTTCGCCGCGAGGACATCGACAAGGTTCCGGCACTGCGCATCATGGCGAGCTCGCCGATCGCCGGTGTCTATCTCGTCGCAAACCGCAACGGCAGACAGTATTTCATCACGGGGCATTCCGAGTATGACCGCAATACGCTGGCACAGGAGTATTTCCGCGACAAGGAGCGGAATCTGCCGATCGCAATGCCGTATCACTACTTCCCGGACAATGACCCGACACAGCCGCCTGAATTCTCATGGCGCGGCCATGCCAACCTGATGTTTTCCAACTGGCTGAATTACTGCGTCTATCAGCGGACACCCTATGATCTGACCACGCTGCGGACGGCAGACTGGACACAGCCCGCAGACATCTGATTTCCTGTCGAAACGGAGGCTTACGCAATGGAGCAGAACATGAACCCGATTCCGCCGGGCGCCGGCGGGTCTTATCAGTATCAGGAACAGATTCATCCGCAGCCCGCTCCCGACCCGCATCCGGACCGGCGCACCGGCTTTGCGATTGCATTGCTGGTACTGGGCATCGTCAGTATGTGCGGCTGCTGCCTGTGCTGCATACATTTCATCACAGCCCCGCTCGCCATCATCTTCGGCACGATCTCGCTGGTCAGGCACTGCGACGGCAAGGGCCTCTCACTCACGGGCATCATCCTCGCGGTGCTGTCCGTCATCATGACCGTCGCGCTGCTGATCTCACTCCGTCCGATTCTGAAGCATATGGATGTGATTTCCGACGATATGGTCAAGCTCATCGAGGAGCAGGACGAGGTGTTCCCTGCCTACGAGAAGGACGGCGAGCTGCCGGATTACCTGAGAAAATATCTGGAGGATCCGTATGACGAAATGCTCCGCGGGTATGACATCACGATTTACGATGTGATGGACACGCTGCTTGTGGAGTACAAGAACGGCAGACTGCGCCGGATGGATTTCATCGCGGGCAGCACCGCCGCACCGGATCACACGGAATCTTCCGGAACGACAGTCAGTTTGCCGGACAGCACCGGCGCGCTGCTGTGCCTGCCGTTGACCGGTACGGCATAAAAGCCCAAAAAAAGAGCCCGGAATCCGCATCCGGGCTCTTTGCTGTTATGGCGCCTGTTCGCCGGAATCCGTCCCGTCCTCCGGCGCATCCTGCGCATCGTAAATCCCTCTGACCGCCTTCATCCGCGGGTCCTCCGGCGTCTTTTTCCCGCCCTTTGCCGCACGAAGCGCATCGACCTTCCGCGCAATCGCCGGCGTCAGCAGCCCGATGACCGCCACGATGCCGAACACCGCAAAGAATTTTCCGAGAAACCGCAGCATCGTCGGCGTGATATTGACCATTTCATCCGCAAAAGCCGCAAACTGTCCGAACATTTCCTTCACCTCTCCCGTTCTCCGGTTCGTTCTGTTCCATTATAGCACATCCGCATCAAAAATGCAACGGAAAACCGAAAAGCCGCCGTTCTGCCGCACCTTCCGCCGCATTGCACGAAAAAGATCGCAATTTCCTGTAAAAATTTCCCGGAAAAAGCGTGTTTTAGGGCTTGCGTTTTTTTCGGAAATGGGATATAATATAGATGTATGCAATCAAAAAGGGAGGTTGTTTCATGTATCCACAAATCCGCCTTGCGGAAAAGGTTTTAAGGGGCACGGAAAAGCTCGAAGGCTCGCAGATTCTCGCCATGACGATGATCGGTCTTGCCGTCGTGTTCTGTGCGCTGCTGATTCTGGTCATTTTCCTGTACTGCTCCGGCAGCATTTTCAAGAAGGCAGGCAAGAAACCGGCTCCGGAAAAGAAATCTGCCCCGGCAAAGCCCGCGCCCGCAAAGCCCGCACCCGCAGCACCGGCTGTCAAGGCAGCACCGGCGGCCGCAGAGGATGACAGCGAGGTCATCGCGGTCATTATGGCGGCAATCTCCGCAATGGGCGCCGCGGAAGGCAAAACCTATCAGCTTCGTTCGGTCAGACCCGTCACACGCGGCAGCGGACGCTCCGCATGGGCACAGGCAGGTCTTTCGGAATCCACAAGACCGTTCTGAGCATCAGAGCAAACAACTCGCAAAAATCATATTAAATCGGAGGGCTGAACCGTGCACGGTGTCATTGATTTCTTTCAAAATACCATCGGCGGTCTGTGGAACGACAGCGGCTTGAACGCGCTGTTTACCGGTGACGGCTGGAAGAATCTGATTATGATTCTGGTTTCCTTTGTGTTTATGTATCTGGCGATTGCCAAGGGCTTTGAGCCCCTGCTGCTGCTGCCGATCTCCTTCGGTATGCTGCTGACGAACCTGCCGATGGCAGAGCTGTATCACCCGGATCTCTGGGTATTGGTAGACGGCCATGTGGACTACGGAACCGTCCTGAGAGACGGCGGACTGCTGGATATCCTATACCTCGGCGTCAAGCTGCAGGTCTATCCGCCGCTGATCTTCCTCGGCATCGGCTGTATGACCGACTTCTCCCCGCTGATTGCAAACCCCAAGAGCTTCCTGCTCGGCGCCGCGGCGCAGGGCGGTATCTTCTTCACCTTTGTTGTCGCCGGTCTGCTGGGCTTTACGGCTGCGGAAGCTGGTTCCATCGCCATCATCGGCGGTGCGGACGGCCCGACTGCCATCTATGTCTCGACCAAGCTGCTGACAGGCGGCGGCGCCATTACGACGGGTAACATCGCACTTGCCGCCTATACATACATGGCGCTTGTCCCGATCATCCAGCCGCCCATCATGCGCGCCATGACGACAAAGAAAGAGCGCTCCGTCAAAATGGAGCAGCTCCGCTCTGTCTCCAAGACCGAGAAGATCATCTTCCCGATCGCGGTCACGATCATTGTCTCTTTGCTCGTGCCGTCCGCAGCACCGCTGGTCGGTATGCTGATGTTCGGCAACCTGCTGAAGGAATCCGGTGTCGCAGCCAGACTGATCGACACCGCCCAGAACGCCCTGATGAACATTGTCACGATCTTCCTCGGCATCTCTGTCGGTGCGACGACGAAGGCGGACCAGATCATCAACATCAAATTCGGCGGCGTCATGCTGCTGGGCGTCATCGCCTTCTCGCTCGGTACGGCCTGCGGTCTGATCTTCGGCAAGATCATGTACTGGGCAACCAAGGGCAAGGTCAACCCGCTGATCGATTCGGCAGGTGTTTCCGCCGTTCCGATGGCAGCGCGTATTTCCCAGAAGGTCGGTGCGGAAACCGACCCGACCAACTTCCTGCTGATGCACGCAATGGGACCGAATGTCGCAGGCGTCATCGGCTCGGCAGTCGCAGCCGGTGTGCTGCTCTCCGTCATCGGATGAGCGGCCGGATGCCGATACTGCCCTGACTCATACTGAGACTGCGGCGGGCTGACAAAACCCGCCGCATCCTACAAAAAAGGATTGGAGTGCTGATTATGGTGGATTATCCGGTTGTTGACACAGTGGATGCGCTGAAAGCGCTGCTTGCCCGCGTCCGCGCCGCACAGGAGAAATTCGCAGAATTTCCGCAGGAAAAGGTGGACGAGATCTTCCGGGCCGCGGCGATTGCCGCAAATCAGGCGCGGATTCCGCTCGCAAAAATGGCGGTCGAGGAGACCGGCATGGGCGTTGTCGAGGACAAGGTCATCAAGAATCATTTTGCGTCGGAATATATCTACAACGCCTACCGCAACACGAAAACCTGCGGCGTCATTGAGCGGAATGAGTCGATGGGAACCATGCGCATCGCGGAGCCGATCGGCGTGATCGCCGCGGTCATCCCGACGACAAACCCGACCTCGACGGCGATCTTCAAAACGCTCATCACGCTGAAGACCAGAAACGGCATC
>JAFPQL010000257.1 GCA_017414145.1 Oscillospiraceae bacterium
GCAATGAGGCGCGTATGCTGCAGGAGGCTGTGGATGCCCTGATCGACAACGGCCGCCACGGCAAGGATGTCACCGGCCCGAACAACCGCAAGCTCAAATCCCTGTCCGATATCCTCAAGGGCAAGCAGGGCCGCTTCCGTCAGAACCTGCTCGGCAAGCGCGTGGACTATTCCGGCCGTTCCGTTATCGTCGTCGGACCGGAGCTGAGAATGTATCAGTGCGGTCTGCCGAAGGAAATGGCGCTTGAACTCTTCAAGCCGTTCATTCTGAAGCGTCTGGTCGATATGGGCAAGATCCAGAACATCAAGAGCGCCCGCAAGAAGGTTGACCGTCCGGATGACGATGTGTGGGATGCACTCGAACATGTCATCAAGGAGCATCCGGTGCTCCTGAACCGTGCGCCGACGCTGCACCGTCTGGGCATTCAGGCCTTTGAGCCGGTGCTGGTCGAGGGCAGAGCCGTCAAGCTCCACCCGCTGGTCTGCACGGCCTTCAACGCGGACTTCGACGGCGACCAGATGGCAGTCCACCTGCCGCTCTCCGCAGAGGCGCAGGCGGAGGCACGCTTCCTGATGCTCGCAGCGAACAACCTTCTGAAGCCGTCTGACGGCAAGCCGGTTGCCGTCCCGACGCAGGACATGGTCCTCGGCTCCTACTACCTGACGATGGTCAAGGACGGCGAGCCGGGCGAGGGCAAGGTCTTCCGCGATCCGGACGAGGCGCTGATGGCATATAATGAGCATGACATTACCCTGCATTCCAAGATCCGCGTGCGCATGACGAAGGAAATCGGCGGCAAGCGCGTCTCCAGAATCATCGACTGCACGATGGGCAGACTGATCTTCAATGAGGTCATCCCGCAGGATCTCGGCTATGTCAACCGTTCCGATCCGGAGCATGAATTCGATCTTGAGGTCGCGTTCGTTGTCGGCAAGAAGCAGCTCGGCCAGATCATCGACCACTGCATCCGTGTCCACGGCGTCACCGCAACCTCTGAGACGCTCGACCGCGTCAAGGCGCTCGGATACAAATATTCGACGAAGTCCGGTCTGACCGTCGCCGTTGTCGATGCCGTCATTCCGGAGCAGAAAAAGGCGATCCTCGCCGCCGCGGATGCCGAAGTCGATGCGCTCAACGAGCAGTATCAGTACGGCTATATCTCCGGTGAGGTGCGCTACCAGAAGGTCTGTGAGGTCTGGAATGCCGCAACCGAAAAGGTGACCGCCGTTCTGAAGGCACAGACCGAGAACGACCCGTTCAACCCGATCAACATCATGGCAAATTCCGGCGCCCGCGGCTCGATCAACCAGATCCGTCAGCTCGCCGGTATGCGCGGACTGATTGCAAACACCTCCGGTGCCACGATCGAAATTCCGGTTCGTTCCAATTACCGTGAAGGTCTGAACATTTCCGAATACTTCATCTCGTCCAGAGGCGCGAGAAAGGGTCTGGCCGATACCGCGCTGCGTACTGCGGACTCCGGTTACCTGACCCGCCGTCTTGTCGATGTCTCGCAGGATGTCATCATCCGTGAGGTGGACTGCGGCGCAACCGACGGCATTGAGGTCTACAGCATCAACGACGGCGAGCGCAAGCTCGAAGAGCTGCAGGAGCGTCTGATCGGCAGATATCTCGTCGAGGATCTGCGCGACGAAAAGTCCGAGCTGTTCATCCCCAAGACCCGCGCAATGACCGCCGCGGACGCCAAGCGCATCGCAGATGCCGGCATCACCCGCGTCCGGATCCGTTCGGTGCTCGGCTGCAAGGCGAAGAAGGGTGTCTGCGCCAAGTGCTACGGCATCAACCTCGCAAACGGCAATCTCGTCTCGGTCGGTGAGGCGGTCGGCATCATCGCCGCACAGTCCATCGGTGAACCGGGCACGCAGCTGACGATGCGTACCTTCCACACGGGCGGTATCGCAAACGCGGAGGATATCACACAGGGTCTGCCGCGTGTTGAGGAGCTGTTCGAGGCAAGACGTCCGAAGAACGGCGCAATTCTCGCCAAGACCTCCGGCGTCATCCACATGACCGAGGAGAACGGCATCAAGACGATCGTCATCCACGACCCGGAGACCGATACCGACTCCACGCCGTACACGATCCCCTACAAC
>JAFPQL010000258.1 GCA_017414145.1 Oscillospiraceae bacterium
ATTCCGCTCGCTTCTCCGGCGTCATGAAGATAACATTTCCGTTCCGATTAAGTGTTTTGGCAGCATATGCAGCAATATCAGTCCATGCGGCCTCATCACAGTTTGTTCCCTTCATGATATTTTTCAGGTCTTCGACCAACGGTAATAGGACTTTATCCGATGTGCAGTGCCGTAAAATATTTTTTACGGTATCTGAGTATGCAGTGCGGCCGACATTTGTTCGTTCACGATTTAATGCTTTTTTTATCTGTGAATTGATGTTTGTGATATTGTAGGTGAACAGAAAATTTGCTTCGGTTGCGACTTTGACGCCATTGATATATATACGCCGGTTGTTTTCTTTGCTTTTGATAAACCTCTCCATAGCGTGTTTTTTCCAGTAGAACCGATTTCTTATCAAAATGCAGAAACATGGATTTCGCTTTTTCAACGGCGTCAGTTGATATGCCTGAAATCATAAAATCTGTTCCCTGCATATCCCGATCTAATGGTTCATCAAAACTCGCATGAAGCGTCTCAATGTCAAAGCCTGCTTTCGGCGCCATTGTTAAAGTGATATGTGCATATTTAGAATAGATGTCAACGCTTATGCCTTTTCTATAAAAAACAGCCAATGCGTCTTTTAGGCCAACACCAAATTTCCCGATTAAAAAGGGCGATTCCAGCTTTTCTTTATTTTCATTCTGCGTAAAATGCGTATACTGTATGCCGCGTCCATAATCTCGGATATGCCAGCACCCTTTTTCTTTATATACTTCAATCGGCTTTGTTTTCGTCAGGATTTGTTCATCGAGAGCGTTTGCAATTATTTCACGAAGGGCGTGTTCGGGTTCCCAGTGCTCCAGCACCTGTTCAATATTCAGGTCAAACAAGCTTTTCATATTATGAACCACCTTTCAATTATGTATGAATATGTATCATCATGCTATGGGTTCAATATAAAAATAACGCACTCACTTTCGATATTCACTCGATAATTCCTTTTTATTATAGCACAATGTCCCGAAAAATGCAAGACGCCGCGCTGTTTCCCGCAGCGGTGCATCATCCGGATGTGTCTGTACGGAAAACGGCATCCGGAGTGCCGCATTTCGCAGCCGGATGCCGTCTGTTCTGTTTTGGTGTGTGTGCGCTGCATCGGCGTTTCAGAGCTTTGCCGCGATTTCTGAGAGCCGCCGCAGCCGGTGATGCACGCCGGAGCGTGAGAGCGGCGGGTGCAGCATCGCACCGATGTCCCGCAGATTGGCGTCCGGTTCCGCAAGGCGTACCCGCGCCACCTCCCGCAGTGTTTCCGGCAGCGCGTCGATGCCGATGGCCGCCTCGATCTTCCGGATGTCCGCGATCTGCTGCAATCCGGCCGCAACGGTCTTTTCGATGTTCGCCATATCGCAGTTCGTCCGGCGGTTTGTCTGACTGCGCACCGAGCGGTAGACCTGCTGGTCGATCATCCGGAAATTGGCGTTGTTGGCGCCCAGCAGCGAGAGCAGGTCGCCGATCTGTTCGTTCTGCTTGAGATAGAGCACCAGCTCACTGCGCCGCTGTGTCGCCTTGAGCTGAACACGCGGCTGTTCCATTTCAGCAAGTGCGGACTGCAAAGCCATGCCGAATTCCGCATCCGGCACCACCATTTCAAAGTGATAGCCGCGTTCGGGATCGGTCACGCTGCCGCACGCGACAAAGACCCCCGCCGTAAAGGCAGGCAGCGCGGTCTGCGCGGCGACGGCTGCGGCACGGTTCTCCGGTGAGATGTGCAGGGCGCGGCAAAGTCTCCCGACGGCGTCGTTTCCGCGGAGCGTAAAGCTCCAGACGGACTGTCTGCCCGCCCGCGTCCGGAATTCCGTATCGGGGCAGAGCCCGCTGCAAACGGCGCCGATGAGCTGCGGCAGCATTCCGGCCAGCGCCTGACATTCCGTCTGCACGGTCAGCTCCTCCGCCGTAAAGC
The DNA here is from genome assembly GCA_017414145.1 of Oscillospiraceae bacterium. The sequence continues at coordinate 1,943 of JAFPQL010000258.1, forward strand.
GCCGAGACGAGAGCAGCACACCGCATAAAAATGCGCGGCTCTCCGCAGTCCCTCTGACGGCGGCACAGATTTCAGTCTTTGCTTCGCCTGAGAATGATGCCATGTGCGACGCTCCCTCCCGGATTATTTTCTGTGCTTTTTGTAGTCGCGGTGATGCGTGAAAATGTGCAGGCCGTCCTCCCGCAGCGCATTGGAGACGAGCTCCGCAAAGGTCACGGAGCGATGCCGTCCGCCCGTGCAGCCGAAGGCGACCACGAGCTGCGTCCTGCCCTCCCGGATGTAAAGCGGAATCAGGAACCGGAGCATTCCGAGCACGCGCTCCAGATACTCCCGCGAATCCGGCGAATCCATGACATACTCCTGTACGCAGGTCTCCACGCCGGTATGCTCCTTCAGCTCTTCGACATAGTAGGGGTTCGGCAGACAGCGCATATCGTAGACCAGATCGGCCTCCAGCGGTGCGCCGTGCTTGAAGCCGAAGCTCATCACCTGAATCGTCATGGCGTCGGTGATATGCGGCATGAACAGGTTTTTGATCTGATCCTTCAGCTCCGATGCGGAGGTGTTGGACGAATCGAGCATGAAATCCGCCGAGGCTCTGAGCGGCTGCAAATGGGTCTGCTCATAGCGGATGGCCGCCGTCAGATCGCCCTCAAAGCGCTTTGCGAGCGGGTGAATGCGCCGCATCGTGCGGAAGCGCTTCAGCAGCACCGCCTCCGAGGCCTCCATGCACAGCAGACGGCAGCGCACCTCGTCGTGCAGCTCCTTTTTCATGGCGCGGTACGCCTCTGCGAGCTCCGAGTGCCGGTCACAGGAGCGAATGTCCACCACCGCGGCCACTCTTGCAAAGCGTCCGTCCCGTTCGCAGCAGCGCAGCACAAATTCCCGCAGCTCAAACAGCGGGAGATTTTCGACTACATAATATCCGATGTCCTCCAGCGCGTCCATCGCGCAGGTTTTTCCCGCGCCCGCCATGCCGGTGACTACAATCAGTTCCATCATATCATTTCAACATCCGTTCAGCGCGCAGCATCCGCCGTTTCCGGTCAGACCTGCCGTTTCCCCGTGCTGATAAACCGGATCAGTTCCTCCGTGTCATCAAAATCGTCATAATCCCCGATGATGCCCTCCCGGTGATACACGATGCCGGCTTTCTCATTGGCCTCCAGCCGGTCAAGCAGCGCATCAAGGCCGAATCTGCGGGCATATTCCGTAAACGCCCGCGCTTTGATTTTGTCGGCGAACAGCCCCTTCCGGCAGTCGGTCTGCGGACATTGCCGGCACGCGGTAATGCCCTTTTCAATGCAGCATTTCCGGTTTTCGCACCACTCGGCGTCCTGGCACCAGTCCAGCTCCAGAAAGCCGTCTTGGCCGCAGCCTTTGCATTTGACATTTTCACTGCACAGACAGCAGGCCAGTCCGCAGCGCGCAATTCCGAGTTCCCGTTTCATTTTATTCCTCTTTCCGGCAGGTTCCAAACAGCCTTACAGTGTCTCCGGTTCCAGCTCCAGCTCGTAGCCGGTCTGTGCCTTGACCGTCTCCTGCACATGGCGGCAGACGGCCATGATGTCCGCATAGGTTGCGCCGCCGCGGTTGACGACAAAGCCCGCGTGCTTTTCGCTGACCTGCGCGCCGCCGACCCGGTAGCCCTTCAGCCCGCACTGATCAATCAGCAGCGAGGCGTAGCTGCCCGCAGGACGCTTAAAGGTGCTGCCCGCGCTCGGATATTCCAGCGGCTGTTTTGCCTGCCGGCGGGCGAGCAGCTCCTGCATTCTGCCGCGGATGACCGCCGCATCGCCCGTTCTGAGCCGGAATTCCGCTTCGAGAATCACCGCGCTGCGCTCCATGAAGATGCTGTGCCGGTACGAGAGTGAAAGCGCCTCCGCCGGCAGGATTTCCGGTTCGCCCGATTCGTTCAGAACGGTCACGGACTTCAGCACCTGCGAGATTTCCCCGTCATAGGCGCCCGCGTTCATATAGACCGCGCCGCCGACCGTGCCGGGAATGCCGTATGCAAATTCCAGACCCGTCAGGCTGCGGCCGAGCGCCGCGAGACACAGGTTTTTGAGCGAGGCGCCTGCGCCGCAGACAACCGTTTCGCTGTCAGATTCCGCGGGCTCGCAGACCTCGGCGAGCTGCCCGCCCAGCACCAGCACGACGCCGGGATATCCGGTGTCCGGCACCAGCAGATTGCTCCCGCGCCCGATCAGGCGGTACGGGACGGCATTTGCCCGCAGATACCGCAAAATACCCTGTGCGCCTTCCCTGTCCTTCACCGTGACAAAAGCCCGGCAGTTTCCGCCGACGCGAAAAGTCGTGTGCGCGGAGAGCGGCTCATCCGCCGCGAAATCCGCTTCATACTGCCGGCACAGTGCGGCCAGCGCATCGAGATTCAGCATGAGGAATCTCCTTTCTGTCAGATTCAAAAATGCGGATGCGGCATCATCGGAAGCAGATACCGCGCTTTTCATGCGCCAGCTCCATGATGCAC
>JAFPQL010000259.1 GCA_017414145.1 Oscillospiraceae bacterium
GAATGTCAACAACATCTACGCGCACAAATACTACACCGCGCTGGAGATTCTGGAGCAGACGGCAGGCCGGATTGACGGCTTCTGCTCCGGCATCGGCACCGGCGGCACGATCACCGGCATCGGCGAGACGCTGAAGTCCCAGTATCCCGATCTGGAAATCTGGGCGGTGGAGCCGGAGCACGCCGCGATTCTGGCGGGCGGCACGGTCGGCACGCATTTGCAGATGGGCATCGGCGACGGCATCATTCCGTCGATCCTGAACCGTCAGATCTACGACCACATCCACATTGTCACGGATGAGGACGCGATTCAGACCGCCAAGCAGCTCGCCTCAATGGAGGGCATCATGTGCGGCATCTCCAGCGGCACAAATGTCGCGGCAGCCCTAAAGCTCGCCGAAAAGCTCGGCCCCGGCAAGACCGTCGTCACGATTCTGCCGGACACCGCAGAGCGCTATTTCTCAACGCCGCTCTTTCAGGACTGAGCAGTCCTCTTTCCTCACAGAAGAAACGCCCCGAAGCAGGTTTTCCGGTTGCTTCGGGGCGGTTTTTATGCAATTTCGCAGATTGTAGCCGCGCAATCCGACTCGGTTTTCGGTATATCTCACAAATCCGGCACAAGCTACTTGACAATGCAAAGTAGATGTGCTATACTGTCATCAAGCTACTCGGCGATACAAAGTAGTGAGACGAAAGGAGGCAGAAGATGGACAACGCACAACTCATGAAGGGCGTGCTGGAGGGCTGCGTGCTGAGCATCATCGCACGCGGGGAAACCTACGGCTATGAAATCCTCGGCGTGCTGGCGGACGCGGGCTTTGAGGACCTCGGAGAAGGCACACTCTACCCCGTGCTGACGCGGCTCGACAAGAACGGGCTGATCGTCTGCCGGAAGGCGAAATCGCCGCTCGGCCCCGTCCGGAAGTACTACTCCGTGACGGAGAAGGGCAGCACAGAGCTTGCGGAATTCCGCCGGAAATATGCGGCGCTTCAGACGAGCGTCAGCCGGATTCTGCTTTATGAAGGAGGACAGTCAGAATGCTGAACTATGTACTGATGGAAGAACAGCTCCGCGGGGAGTACAAATCGGTCTTTTCGCACATCTACTCCGATGTCATCACGCGGAACTATCAGGAGGACTTTCTCGACGACAAGATGTCCGACCTGTTTGACCTGCTGGTGACCGCGCAGTCGCAGAATCTGCCGGCGGAACGGGTGACCGGCTCCGATCCGGAGCGCTTCTGCCGCGAATTTTTCGCGGACTACGGACTGCGGGAGCGGCTCCGCTCGGTCGCTGACCGCCTGAAATCCGTCGCGTGGTTTTTGCTGGTTTTCGAGCTGCTGAGCGTGTCCGCCCGGATTCATGCGCTGCGGGACATCTTTACGGTGCGCACCAACATCGCGCCGTACGGCGTCGGCACCGCGGTCGGAATCCTGCTGATGCTGGTCTCCGCATTTATCCGTCCGGCCATCTGGAAATCCCGCCGGATGAGCGCCGGAAAATGGTCCGGCATCATCTGCCTCGTCATGGTGGCGCTGATCATCGCGGGTACCGCGCTGTTCAAGGACCGGGAGCTGCTTGTCCCCGCGTTCCCGTTCATTCTCGGCTCTGCCGCGTATCTGCTGGTCTATTACACCGTCCGTTCCGTCTGCAATTACCGCCGCTTCGGCACTCTGCGCAACCCGCACCGTGCGCTCTACCGGGAATCGCAGGCCGCAATGCAGGACAGCTCGCTGGAGCTGATTACCCTGAGAGCATGGGCAAAGGACTATGACCGCCGGCTGAAAAAGGGCAAGGTCACGGAGGAAAGCTATCTGGATCACATCAGAAAGCTCGAACGGGTGAACAGCCGCGGCGAAACCGTCTACACAGCCTTCACGGTGCTGTTCTGTGCGGCTGCTGTCTGGCAGGTTGCGCGGGAATCCGCTGTTCCGGATACCCTTTTCTTTGCGGCGCTCCTCATCGGCCTGGAATATCTGATCTGGCGGTTCTTCCACAAGACGACCGTGCGTACGATGACAATCTGCCGGAAGACGATTGCGGCCTGCGAGAAACGGGGCATCACGGCGCCGGCGTACATCAGGGAGCGGCTCAGCCCCGCACCGGAGCTTGCCGCAGAGGAAGCCCCCCCAGCCGCAGGAAAATGACAGCAGCTTTCCGCCCAGTATTTTTGCATTGAAAATTCGCGTATTTTCTGATAAAATAGAATCATCCCAAAGGGAAATCCGGAATGGGGAGGATTCAGACCATGTGCTTCAAAAGCTTTTTTGAAA
>JAFPQL010000260.1 GCA_017414145.1 Oscillospiraceae bacterium
CAGCGTATTGCCGTTCTGTATAAACCGGCTGTCCGACAGCGGATCGGTGCCGAGCGCGCAGAGTGCGATCCAGACCTGCGCGGTGCTCTCCGGATTTTCCGTCCCGAAGCTCTGATAGGCACCGCTTGCAAGCTGATGCTCCGAGAGATACGCAATGCCGCGTTCAACCGCATCCGCAGCCGCATCCGTTTCCCGATAGGGCGCGAGTGCCTGCAAGGTCATTGCCGTGACGTCGGGATCGCCGGAATCGCCCGCCAGCGACCAGCCGCCGTCCGGTGCCTGCCTGCTGACAAGCTCCTGCACGGTCTGTTCCGCGGTGACTGCGCCGGACGGAACGCCGTTGTTCAGCAGATGCAGCGCAAAGATCCAGCTCATAATGCCCATTTTGCCTGCACTCTGATCCAGCAGCGCCGAGCAGACTGCCGGCGGCTCCGGTTCACATGCCGTCAGCGCCAGTGCCATGCGTTCGCGGGTGGTTGCAGAGGGCTCCTCATTTTCCGCAAGATACGCCTGCAAGGCGGCGCTGTATGCAGAAACATCGTATCCGCGCTGCGCCGCCGCGATTGCATACCAGTCCGCAGAGCTCATGCCGACACGCTCCGGCAGTGCGGTATCCAGCCAGTTTTGCAGATCGCCGCCGCAGACCGTTTCCATGATCTCATCAGCAAGCGCGGCACAGCGGTCATCATAGCCCGCCGCATGATACGGCAAAAGCAGCCGGACGCTGCTCAGGAACACGATCAGAGCACAGCATCCGGCTGCAAGCATTCGTTTCAGATTACGTTTCATTTGTCAGTCCGGCGGCGGAGTGCGAGCGCCGTTCCGCATGCCAGCACAGCCGTCACAGCGAGTGCCGGAACCGCATTGGAATCGCCGGTTTTTGCGCCGGCGGTCTTGCCCGCGGTCGTCTTGCCGGTCGTCGCCTTTGTCGTGGAAGTCGTTGCAGCAGCGGTTGTGGTTGAGGTGGTCTCTGCGGCTGTGGTATCCGGCGCAGCGGTCGTATCGGGCGCAGCGGTGGTGACCGGAGCAGCCGTTGTTTCGGGCGCCGCAGATGCCGCCGCATTGACGCGGACGACCGCCGGAATCAGCAGATGATCCGCCTTTGCGCTGATGATCTGATCGCCTGCATTGTCCAGCTTCACGCTGACGCTGCCGTTTTCATCGGTTTTATATTCGGTCTCTTTGCCGTCCACGGTAATCGCGGCATTGGCGACCGGCTTATCCGTCATGGAACCGGTTGCGGCGTCAAAAGCCGTCTCGGTCAGCTTGAGTGCAACGGCATCGCCCTGCTTTGCATCCGGCAGTGCATGGATATTGAAATAGCTGTAATGATCGGAATAGCCCGCGGCATCCTGATACACAAACGCATAGAAATAATCGCCCGCATTCAGCGTATCGCCGAGCCCGTTGGCAAACTTATCGTTGACAGTATAGCCGTAGCTGCCGCCGTTCGTCACGCCCCAGAGCGTCTGGATGCTGAGTCCCCAGTCGGACATTTTCGAGGCATAGCCTGCCGCAGCGCCGCCGTCATAGAACTGATCGTGGACAGCAACGAGCGCTTCATCGAGGGTATACTTGCCGTCGCCGTCACGATCTGCAACAGCGACCTCCTCGCTTGCGACAACGACATTGCCCGCATTTGCAACGGTCACGCTGATCTTGATCGGATCCGATTCCGCGGACGCAAGACATGCGAGC
>JAFPQL010000261.1 GCA_017414145.1 Oscillospiraceae bacterium
GATAGAACCATACAAAACCACCGGCGCCGCCATGTAATCACTGGCAGCGCCGGTTTCTGTAAAATAAGGTATCCGCTTCGCACAGGCGCAGAAAAGGGGGGCGCCCTCTATCGCAGGGCGTCCCCCTCTTGCCGCAAGGCGGCAATTCACCCCCTTGCGGAGCTCTCCTTATGCGGGAGTGTTTCGCCGCCTGCGGGCGGCGACTTAGGGCTCTGCCCAAAGAACCCGCAAGCCATTGAAAAGGCTTGTCCGAAACATTAAGTTTGGGGTGCGCCCTCATACTCCGGTTTGCCCCGCAGAGAACTTTAGAAGTTGTCTGCCGGCCGATTATTCGCCGTCAGCCTGATATACTGCGATAATTTCCCCGATGTACATTTTGTGCGCGTCATTGCTCCCGTAGAAGCTGCTCTGCACATCTTCCGGCAGATCCGCCGGATCCATGTCCGCCGCATAGCGCTTGCGGCACACGAAAACCAGCTCCGCTTCGGCAAAAGTGACACCGCCGTCCAGTACCTCCGGCGTCAGGCCGCACTGCGCAGCCTTGTCTCCGTCACGGCCGGAATGTGATCCGCAGAACGAAAGCGCCGCCCGCTTCGACTCCGGCAGAAACGATACCGTGAAGGTATCCTGCTGCTCCATAAACCCGAAGGTGTGCCGCGAGTGCCGTACATAACAGGTGACAGAGGGCTTGTTCCAGAGAATGCCCGCCATGCCCCATGAACAGGTCATCGGGTTATAGCCCGTCTCCTGTGTGCCGGCAGTCAGCAGAAACCACTGCTTTCCGATGCGGTCGAATAAATTGCCGGAAATTTCCGATGCGTTCAGTTTTTTCCAAGACATATTGAATTTCTCCTTTCACATATCAGAAGCCCCGGCCTGTCCGGCGGGGTTCAGTGCTGATTTTGCAGACGGAGCTTATCCGTAATCAGTGCAATAAACTCCGAATTCGTCGGCTTGCCCTTGCAGGTGTTGACGGTGTAGCCGAAAAATGAGTTGAGCGTTTCGAGATCGCCGCGATCCCACGCAATCTCAATCGCATGACGGATGGCGCGCTCGACGCGGGACGGCGTCGTCGAAAACTGGTCGGCGACACGCGGATAGAGCTGCTTTGTGACGCTCTCCAGCAGCGCCGGATCCTGATAGGCGCTGACAATCGCCGAGCGAAGATAGTGATAGCCCTTGATGTGCGCCGGTACACCGAGCTGATGAATGATGTCGGTGATCGTAATGGCGAGATCCTGTCCGGCGCGGCTGGTAAAGGCGCCCAGCGGCTGCTTTTCGGTCAGCAGCGAGATGCGCTCGCCCAGTACGCCCAGATCAAAGGGCTTCAGCATGAAGTACGATGCGCCGTTCTGCATGACCTGCTGCTCGATAAAGCTGTTGTCATAGGACGAGGTGACGATGAAAGCGGGGCGCTTGGCACCGCCGGCACCTGCCTTCTTCATCAGCTCAATGGCGTCCATTGCGGGCAGCACCGCATCGACTACCACCACATCCGGCGTATCGTTCCGGATGGATTCCAGTACGGAATTCCCGTTTTTCGGCCTCGTGTAGGCATACATTCCCTGTGCGCGCAGTACGCTCGCACAGGATACGCCGTACTCCGCAGTGTCGTCTCCGATCAGAACCTTGACTTGCTTTTGCATGGTTCTACCTCCTTTTGCGTTATGCTCCCATTTTAACACAGCTATGGAGACATTGCAAGAGCGAAACCTCACGAAGCAGTTCTATTATTGTCGAAACGGTACGGAGTGCATGAATTTTTTGAAAACGACGCATTTTCGTGATTTTCAAAGAGCCTGCCCGCGGCGGCGGGACGAATGCTGCGGAAATCTGCCGAATGCTTACGAACCGTCCTGCTTTCTGTCGTCCAGAATGGAAGGGGCGGGAATGTCCGCCGCCTGTTCACGCAGTCTGCGGCGCTGCGCACGCGCCGCGGCGGCATCGGCGGAGAAAAACCGCGTCAGGCTCAGCACGAGCAGGAGCAGCAGCGTCAGCAGATTTCCGCTCAGTCCGCGCCGCCAGACCGCGGCCGCCTGCCGCCCGAAGCTCGCCTCTGTCTGTCCGCTCCAGCCGTTCGTCTCCGCGGCGGAAATCGCACAGAGCATGATGCCGAGCAGACAGAGTCCGCAGACTGCGCCCGATACAGCCGCCGCCGCATCGTGCCGCAGCAGACAGAGGATGACTGCCGCGGTCATGCCGCCGTTCAGAATCCATACGGCAATTCCGGCCGTCCGGAATGCCGTCCCGTAATGTGCGGAATGCGCTATCCAGCCCCATGCGACCGCGCCGCCGATCAGTCATGTGCCGAGCAGCAGGCTCAGGATGAGCAGGACACAGCCCGCCGTCCGGAGCAGATGTGTCCGGTTTTGTCTGCCGATGATTCTCACCGCCCTTTCATCCGGTATCTGATGCCATTATACCACATAACACACAGAAAGTGCAAGTGTCCCGTGTAAATTTCAGCACAAGCAGGGGGGTTCCGTCCGGCTTGACTTTCCGCGGAAAATCCGGTATAATGGTAACGGCAATGACGGGGGTACCGCCCCGCGCCTGACAGAGGGAAAGAGAGGAAAACCGTATGTTCAATATTGCAGTGGCACAGTCGGGCGGGCCGACCTGTGCAATCAACGCGTCGCTGGTCGGCGTGTTCCGCGAGGCGCTGACTGAGCCTGAAATCGACGCGATCTTCGGCTCAATCAACGGCATTGAAGGCATCATCGGCAATCATCTGGTGGATCTGAAGTCGATGATTCTGACAAATGACGACATGGAGCTGCTCCGGCAGACGCCGTCCACGGTGCTGGGCTCCTGCCGGTTCAAGCTCCCGGATTATCACGAGGATGACAAGCCGTATCAGCAGATTGTCAGGACGCTCCGGCAGCGCAATATCGGCGCATTTTTTTATATCGGCGGCAATGATTCCATGGATACCGTGCAGAAGCTCTCCGCGTATTTTGCGGAAACCGGAATCGACATCCGCGTGATCGGCATTCCGAAGACGATTGACAACGATCTGTGCGTGACCGATCACACACCGGGCTTTGGTTCCGCCGCGAAATATGTCGCGGTGACGCTGCATGAGATTACGCGGGACAGCACTGTGTATTCGATCCCGTCTGTCACGATTGTCGAGATCATGGGACGGCACGCGGGCTGGCTGACGGCGTCGAGCGCAGTGCTGCACCGGATGGGTGAGACGGCGCCGCATCTGGTTTATGTACCGGAAGCGGAATTCTCGCTGGAGCGGTTTCTCTCCGATGTCCGGCAGGAGATGTCCAAGCACAAGGCCGTGATTGTCGCGGTGTCGGAGGGGCTGGAGGTTCCGGAGGGTGTCCAGTCGGGTGTTGTGGACAATTTCGGACACAAGTATCTGTCCGGCATCGGCAAATATCTGGAGGCGGCGGTTCGGCGCGAGATCGGTTGCAAGGTGCGTTCGATCGAGCTGAATGTGATGCAGCGCTGCTCGTCGCATCTGGGTTCCAAGACGGATATTGACGAATCGGAGGCGATCGGCGCGGCGGGCGTTCGCTGTGCGCTGTCCGGCGAAACCGGAAAGGTGATGGTATTCCGGCGGATTTCGGATATGCCGTACACGGTGACGATTGAGACAGCGGACGCGTCGGAGGTGGCGAACCGCGAGAAATTCCTGCCCGCAAAATACATCAATTCGGCGGGGAACAACATCCGCGACTTTGCGCTGAATTATTTTCTGCCGCTGATTCAGGGCGAACAGAATCTGGTCATGGAGCACGGGGTACCGAAGCACTTTGCGCTGCACGAATCGGTGCTGAAGTAAAGGCAACGGGCGCCGGGCGGGCAGTGCCGGCAGCCAACTCCTAAAGTTCTCTGCGGGGCGAACCTGAGTGTTAGGCTGCACCCAAAACTAAAGTTTTTGGTCGAGCTTTTTTGCGCGGAGCCCGCGCCGGCATGATCTAAAGTTCGCCGCTAGCTCAAACTAAAGTTTTTGGTCGAGCTTTTTTCAAAAAGCTCGCGGGAGTCCAGAGGGCGGC
>JAFPQL010000262.1 GCA_017414145.1 Oscillospiraceae bacterium
CAACGGGCTTTCCGTGCGGGAATTCGGCTCGCAGGGGCAGCAGAAGAGCACGGCACTCGTGCTGCGGCTCGCACAGGCGGCAGTTTTCTGTGAGAAAAAGGATGAGACTCCGGTCGTGCTGCTCGATGATGTGATGGGCGAGCTCGACAGTGCGAGGCAGGAGCTGGTCTATGAGATCGTGCGTGACATGCAGGTCTTTCTGACGGCGTGTCAGCCCGATGCGATCAACCGCGAGCGGGCATTTGCGCGCGAAACGCCGTGCAGGGTCTATCACATGGCGGACGGCGTGCTGACGGAGGAAGCGTAATATGTATATCCATCTCGGCGAACGCATTTCGATTCACGACAGCACGGTGATCGGGGTGTTTGATCTGGAAAATACGACGGTCGGGCAGGACACAAGAGCCGTGCTCGGGCGTCTGGAAAAAGAGGGACGCGTCGTGAATGTGTCCGCGGAAATGCCGAAGAGCTTCGTCATCTGCATGGAGCCCGACGGCGAAAAGGCGTATATTTCGTCCATTTCCGCAGCCACACTGCGCAAGCGCGCCGGAACCATGTTCTGAAATGCTTCCGGCGGACTGACAGTTCGGAATCCCATCTTTTGCTGCATAAAATTGCCCGCGGGGGCTTACCCGCATGAAGAGAGGTTATAAAATGGCGAACGAAGATATGCAGACACCGGTGCCGGTCCCGGTCACAGGCGATTATGACGAAAACCAGATTCAGGTTCTGGAGGGGCTGGAGGCAGTCCGCAAGCGTCCGGGCATGTATATCGGCACGACCGGCGCGGGAGGACTGCACCATCTGGTCTATGAAATTGTGGACAACTCGATCGACGAGGCACTCGCAGGCTACTGCACGCGCATTCAGGTCGAGATTCTGCCCGGCGACATCATCCGCGTGACCGACAACGGCAGAGGCATCCCGGTCGGCATTCACCCGAAGGAGGGCATTTCGGCGGCAACGGTCGTATATACGGTGCTGCATGCGGGCGGAAAATTCGGCGGCGGCGGATACAAGGTCGCAGGCGGTCTGCACGGCGTCGGCGCGAGCGTCGTCAACGCGCTCTCGGAGTGGCTCGAGCTGACGGTCTGGGACGGTCAGCACAGCTATTTCCAGCGGTTTGAGCGCGGAAAATATGACGAGGAGCTCAAAGCGACCGGCGACACCGACCGGCACGGCACCTCTGTCATGTTCAAGCCTGACGGCAGTATTTTCGAGGAGACGACCGTATTCGATTATGAGGTGCTGCTCAAGCGGATGCGTGAGCAGGCATTCCTCAATGCCGGTCTGACCATCGAAATTTCCGATCAGCGCGACCCTGACGATCTGAGACAGGAAACGCTCTGCTATGAGGGCGGCATCCGTGAGTTCATCGACCATCTGCACGAGACCAGAGGTCTGGTGCCGCTTGCCGACCGCGTGATCTATTTCTCCGGAAGCAAGGGCGAAAGCTCCGTCGAGATTGCGATGATGTATAACAACAGCTACAACGAGATCATTCTCTCATTTGCGAACAATGTCCACACGATCGACGGCGGTATGCACGAGGTCGGCTTCCGCAACGCGCTGACCAAGACAATCAACGAGTACGGCAAGAAATTCGGGCTGCTCAAGGACGACAACAAGCTCATGGGCGAGGATGTCCGCGAGGGTCTGACCGCGATCATTTCGGTCAAGCTGACGGACTGCCAGTTTGAGAGCCAGACGAAGGTCAAGCTCGGAAATCCGGAAATCAAGCCGCTGGTCGAGAAAATTGTCAGCGAAAAGCTGATGGACTTCCTCGAAGAAAATCCGACTGTCGCCGCGGCGATCTTTGAAAAGAGTCAGGCGGCGCAGCGTGCGAGAGAGGCCGCGAAAAAGGCGCGTGAGACCGCCCGCCGCAAGACGGCAATGGAATCGGGCTCACTGCCCGGAAAGCTCGCGGACTGTTCCGAGCGCGATACGGAATTCACGGAAATCTATATCGTCGAGGGAGATTCCGCAGGCGGCTCCGCAAAGGAGGGCAGAGACCGGCGCTATCAGGCGATCCTGCCGCTCTGGGGCAAGATGCTCAATGTCGAGCGCGTCCGCATCGACAAGGTGTACGGCAACGACAAATTACAGCCGGTCGTCACCGCGCTCGGCACCTCGATCGGCGAGGATTTTGACATCACGAAGCTCCGTTACGGCAAGGTCATCATCATGGCCGATGCCGATGTGGACGGCTGCCACATCCGGACACTGCTGCTGACCTTCTTCTTCCGCTTCATGCGGCCGCTGATCGAAAACGGCAATGTCTATATCGCACAGCCGCCGCTGTTCCGCGTTTCAAAGGGAAAAACGCATAAATACGCCTTTTCCGATGAGGAGCGCGACCGCTATATCGCCGAGCTGACCGCAAACGGCAGCAAGGTGGAGGTGCAGCGGTACAAGGGTCTTGGTGAAATGGACCCGCATCAGCTCTGGGAAACGACAATGGATCCGGAAACCCGCACCATGATCCGTGTGACCATGGAGGACGCAATCAAAGCAGACGAAATCTTTTCCGTTCTGATGGGCGACAAGGTGCAGCCCAGACGGGAATTCATCGAAACCAACGCAAAATACGCTGTCAATCTCGATATTTAACGAAAAGGATTTTGATATGAAAAAAGAAGAAAAGCTCTTCTCGGTGCAGTGCCGGCTGAACGATCAGGATTTTGAGGATGTTTTCCGCCTTTATCAGGAAATGGAGCACGGCTTCGAGAAAAAGGTCGCCATGATAATCTGCGCGGCGCTGTGTACGATCTGCGTCGTGCTGATGATTCTGATGCACAACATCACATTTTTATTTTACGGCATCGGCTGTATCGTGGTCGGGCTGGCGTATCTGCTTGTGCCGGTCAACCGCAAATTCATTGCGACAAACCGTCTGATGTTCGGTATGAACCGTGAAATCGGCTTTTATCCGCATATGATCACGACAATGGAGATTTTCGAGGACGAGGATGCCGACGACATGACCGAGGAGGAGATCGAGGAAGCGACGACCGTGATCTCGACCGGCAGCATCAACACCTATGAAAATGAGCGCGGATTTCTCTTTGCAGAGGGCAAAATCACGAATCAGTTCTTCTATCTTCCGAAGCGGAACCTGACGGAGACGGAAATCGGCGCCGTCCGCGCCTTTGCGGAGGAAAACTGTGCGGGAGAATTCCGGCAGGTCGAAATGAAGTCCATGATTGCGCCGGATGAAAACGAGGATGCACAGCAGGAAACAGAGGAAGCGCCGTCTGATTTTGTCGAATCGGTCTGCAAGCAATATTACGGCGGCGGAAAGCTGCACCTGCACGATGACGAAGGACATCCGGTGGAGACGGATGAGGAGGACGGCGAGGATGCGTCCGGCGAACTGACGGATGCAGAGGCGTCTGAGGAAGCAGACGCGGAACAGTCCCCTGCCGAAGCGGAAACAGAGCAGGAGGCAGAACCGGAGGATACAGATGAATAACGAAAAACCGCTGCTGGAGCGCCGATATCACATCCCGCTTTCGATGTTTCAGGAGGCGTTCCGCAGCTTTCAGAAGAAATATGTCTACCCGCGCAATCTCGTGCTGACCGTCGTGCTGGCGGCAGTTGCCGGCGTGTATGTCAAGGCGCTCGTGGACGACCCGTCGCAGAAGCTCGGCTATCTGCTGATTGTCGCCTGTGCGGCGATGATTCTGATTACATGGTACAACACCTTCAAGCTGCGCCGTTCCCTGAACGAGGCACTCCGCGAGGTCGAGAACGACACCTACGAGATGCAGCTCTTTTCCGACCGGATGACCGTGCTGGCAAGAGATCCCGACTCCGCGGCGGATGCCGTTTCTGTACAGCAGGAAGAGCCGGCTGCGGCGGACGGCACCGGATTTCAGCAGATTTTTCCGGAGGAACCGGCCTCAGATGCTTCCGAACAGACGCCGACCGAGATTCACTTCGGCAAAAATGTAAAGCTGCATGAATATGACAGCTTTTTCATGGTTTATGTCGTGCGGCAGAATTTCTATCTGCTGCCGAAGCAGGAATTCACCGCGGAGGAGCAGGGTCTCATTCGCGACACGGTTTCGCGCAGCTGATGCGCGGCACCGCCCCCGCCGGCCGATGCCGGTACTGACAAAGAAAGGAGCTGGATTCGTTGTACGATACCAGTAATTCGATCCTGATTCACCGTGACATTGAAGAGGAGATGCGGTCATCCTTCCTCGCCTACTCCATGTCTGTCATCACTTCAAGAGCGCTGCCGGATGTGCGCGACGGCCTGAAGCCGGTTCACCGCCGCATTCTCTATACGCTCTTTGAAAAGAGCCTGACACCGGACAAACCGTACCGGAAATGTGCCGATATCGTCGGTACCGTGCTCGGTGAATATCACCCGCACGGCGACGCTTCTGTCTACATGGCGCTGGTGCGTCTGGCACAGAGCTTTTCGATGCGCTACCCGCTGGTGGACGGCCACGGAAACTTCGGTACCGTGGACGGCGACCCGCCTGCCGCATACCGTTATACCGAGGCGAAGATGACCAAAATTTCCACGGCGATGCTGACGGACATTCAGAAGGAAACGGTCGATTTCCAGTCCAACTACGATGACCGTCTGAAGGAGCCTGTCGTGCTGCCTGCCCGCTTCCCGAACCTGCTGGTCAACG
>JAFPQL010000263.1 GCA_017414145.1 Oscillospiraceae bacterium
CCATCAGCGAAACGAATTCGCCCTTTTCGATCTCAATGGAAACGCCGTCCAGCACCTGCTGAAACGCATCGCCCTTGCCGAATGATTTTCTGACATCCTGTGTTCTGATGATGGATTCCATGTACCGTGCTCCTTCATGATAGAGTGATGATGCGGCTTCAGCCGAGCGTCAGCCCGGAGCCGCCCGCCAGATACCGGCGCAGGACAACGACGTCCTTGAGATCGAACATGCCGTCTCTTGTGACATCCGCGTTCTGCTTATCCGCCTGATCCGGCCAGCCGCCCGCTAAAAATCTGCGCATCACGACGACGTCCTTCAGATCGACGGAGCTGTCCTTGTTGGCGTCGCCCCGCCGGATGCCGGAAGGCTCCGTTGCGGCGAATATGCTGTAGCAGACATCCACATGCACGGGTCCGGAGATGCCGGGGACTTCGCCGCAGTTGCTGTACTGCCAGACCGTGCAGCGGTCTGCGTAGTTGTAATAATCCGGGTCTGCCGCCCTGTCCGGGAGCGGCCTTGCTTCCAGCCAGATCTCATTGCCGTCGGCGCGCAGGGCGTCCGCATCGAGATAATTGGCAAACCAGTTGAGGCTTGCGTAAACGCCCGGCTGATAGCCCGCCTTGCGCAGCAGACTGCAACCGTATTTTGCAAGTGCGGTCAGCTTTTCTTTGCCGAGATCCTTCTGACGGTAGGACTGCCCGAAGCTGAGATAGACCGGCAGATCGAACTGCTTGCCGGAGAGCGTTTTCAGCAGCGCGTCGATATTCGCCTGCATTTCCGCCTCGCTGTCGGCACAGGTGTAGAAATAGGTGCCGACATACACGCCTGCTGCCTTTGCCGCAGCATAGTTCTTCTCAAACTTCACATCCGCGGCATATTCCGGATCCTCTTTTCCGGTTGCCGCACTGCGGATGACCGCGAACCGGACGCCGCCCTCTGCGGCAGCCTTCCAGTCGATCTGCTCCTGCTCCGCGGAAACGTCGATGCCCTTTTCAAATGCCGGATGATCGGCAGGTCCCTGCGTTGTTGTGGTGGTAACGGTCGTCGTGAGAACGGCTGTTGTCGTGGTGACGCGGACTGTCGTCGCCGCGGCCGTTGTTGCAGTCGCCTTTGCCGCGGTCGTCATATTCTGCGCAGTGGTCGCCTTTGCAGTAGTCGCGGCAGCCTTTGCAGAGGTCGTTGTTGTCTTTGCAGAGGTCGTTGTCGGCTGTGCGGTCGTCGTGACAGGCTGTGTTGTTGTCGTTGTGGTCTTGGCGTTCAGCTTATCCTGAACGGCCTTCACCAGTGCGTTCCGCGTCTCGGTGTTCAGGACGCCGTTCGCATTCAGATTGTGGTCAAGCTGGAACGCGCGCACAGAAGCCTCGGTCGCGGGGCCGAAGCTGCCGTCCACGCCGTCGCCGCCTGCGCCGTATCCGCCGCCGTCATATTTGAGCTGCACAAACAGGCAGTACTGGAGCCACATGACGCTCTCGCCGTTCATGCCGCGGGAGACATCCGCAGTCGGACGCACATACGGCGCGATCGGCAGATCCTTGCCGGTGACCGGTGCAGTCGTAACGGGCGCGGTCGTGACGGGAGCCGTTGTGGTCGTGCTGCTCAGCGCGATCGCCGCCTTGACGGCCTCGACGAGCGCATTTCTGGTCTGCTCGTTGACGATGCCGTTTTCGGTCAGGGCGTGCGCCTTCTGGAACTGTTTGACGGTCGCTTCGGTCGCAGGGCCGAAGCTGCCGTCCACGCCGTAGGTGCCGCCGTCGAATTTGAGCTGCTTATACAGGCAGTACTGCACCCATCTGACGTCATCGCCGCTCATGCCGCGCTTGACATCCGCCGTCGGCCGCTTATAGGGCGCGATCGGCATATCGTCCTTGGCTGCTGCTGCGAGCACCTTCTCAACTGCCTTGACGAGCTCGGTGCGGGTCTGCTGCCCGATGGCACCGTCCACGGTCAGGTTGTGTTCGGTCTGGAATTTGCGCACGGCTGTCTCGGTCGTGCCGCCGAAGCTGCCGTCCACGCCGTCGCCGTTTGCGCCGTAGCCGCCGCCGTCATAGCCGAGCTGCACGAACAGGCAGTGCTGTACCCATTTGACGCCGTCGCCGCTCATGCCGCGCTTGATGACCTCGGTCGGGCGGGGATAGGGCGCGATCGGCAGGTCGTTTGCAGCGGCGATCTGCACGCTGCTGCCGCTGTAGCGCGGCCAGTAGACTGTTTTTGCGATGTAGCCTCTGTATTCCGATTCGGTCTTGCCGATCTTGTCCTCCGGGCATTTGACGATGCCGAACTGCGTATACACATCGTATCCGCCGTTCTCGGCGGGATTGCCGTCCTTGTCGTACTGTCCGTGCGGGGTGCTGCGGTAGGCCGGGACCTCGTAATACATGCACCAGTAAGCGGCTGCGTTCTCTGCGCCGTCCGCGGTATCGGGGACCTCGGTGATCTTCTGCAGCGTGTTCTTATATTTGGTATCGGTCTTGTCCTTCAGCTCATGATCCAGAAAACGGAGCTGACTGCAGATCTGACCCTCGGTCGAGTTTGCGTCAAAGCCGTTCGTCTGACACCATGCCTGACACCATGCGAGCATCTCCGTGCGCGCCGTGCCCGACCACTGGCAAAGGCCGTAGCCGCCTGCGCTGCCGGCATCGGCTGCGGGGTTGAAGCCGGATTCCTTGTCGATGTTCGCCATAATCGCGCAGGCTGCGGCTTTTTTGTAGCCGAGCGTGCCGGTCAGATAGCTGAACACAAGCTGTTCATTGGTCGCCGCCAGTGCTTCCATAGGCAGATACATTGCCACGGTGAGCAGCATCACGAACGCGGTGATAACGCCGCAAATTTTACGTCCTTTCATGATTTTCTCCTTTTTTATTCGTATTTGATCTCGTTCGCAGTATTCATCCGCTTCAGTCTGCGGATCGGCGTCCGCGCCGTCAGCATGATGATGACCCAGATCACGGCGAGGAAGCCGAGCAACGGCCTGATCCGGATCGTCAGGGTGAGCCCCATGCCTGCCGTATTGAACACCCT
Organism: Oscillospiraceae bacterium; assembly: GCA_017414145.1. Next base: position 3,020 of record JAFPQL010000263.1, read on the forward strand.
CTGGATCAGCATTGTGACCGGAATGCTGCAAAGCACGGCCAGCAGCACGGCGATCCCGAAGGAGAATCCGTTTTCGAGGAAGATCAGCCGCGCGATCTGCTTTCTTGTCATGGCAGTGGAGTGCAGCAGCGCGAATTCCTTGCGGCGGGATTCAAAGCCGACAAGCTGATTGCCCGAGATGCCAATCATGGTGAGGAACAGTGCCGCCGCGATGACCGCATACAGGCCGAGGCGCATCGTGCGGCTGTCTTTCTGACGCTCCGCCGTATATTCGGCGCGGTCCATGATCTTGACGCTGTCGGTGATCGCGAAATCCGCGGCATCCTTTGCGGTCTCCGGATCGGACGACCGGATCAGGATGCTGACAGGCTTGGTGCCGTAGAGCATCCGGTACAGCTCCGGGCTGATGACAATGCTGCCGCCGTCGGTAAAGGACTGCGTCGAAGCATAGCCGTTCAGATGAACTTCACGCGTGACCGGCACCAGACCGTCGCAGCGGAAGGTCAGCTCCTTCGTATCGCCGGGCTTCATTTTATACCTGTCCGCGATCACGCGGTCCATGAGCACCTCGTCATAGCCGAGCGTATCCGGCAGATCACCGGCACCCGGCAGCATATCGGTCTGCGGCAGTGCTATGACATGTGCCATGTCCTCCGAGGAGAGTACGAACAGATCGTTCTCCTGCTCGAATTTGCCGGGCTTGACTGCGTCATAATCGTCATAGATGAACACGGCCTCGTCCACGCCCTTCAGTTCATGGATAAAGTCGAGATCCTTGGCTTTTTTCTGCGTCTCAAAGTCGGTGATCACAAGGTCAGCGTCGTAGGCCGGGCGGTTTGCCCAGTAGAGCATATCCGCACCGAGCAGGAAGATCGCCGACGCCGCAATGATCGTCGTGACGATCAGGACGGCATTGCCCATATTCGTTTTCTTGCTGCCGGCCTCCTCGGCGGCGAACTCCGCGACGGGCATTCCGCGCTTTTCAAAGAACGAGGAGAACTTTGCCGTCACAAAGCGGATGACCGCCTGCACCGAGAATGCCATGCCGACCGTGATCAGCAGCACGGCGGCGATATTGCAGGCGAGATTCTTCGTCAGGAAGCCGCAGACCAGTCCCGCAGCGATCATGCCCGCACCGAGCACCGTCCGCTTTTTTGAGACCTGATATTCGGTATCGCGGTTTGCGAAAATGATGTCGCGGATCGGCGTTCTGACCGCGCCGATCACGGCGGAAAGCGGGATGATCATTTCGATCAGCACGGCGCTGAGGATCACCGCCGGATAGAGCAGCGGCGAGACCTTTCCGGCCAGCTGATCGGCACTTGCGGTGATGACATCCGAAGTCATCATCATCTTCGACCAGAGCGGCCGGATCAGTGCATACAGGCCGCAGCCGGCGGCACTGCCGATCAGGCCGTAGCAGAGGTTTTCCAGCAGCAGGATGCAGGTCGTCTTTCTGCGGGACATGCCGATGCTCCGCAGCGTGCCGATCACGGACATGCGCTCCTGCACGATCTTTTCGGTGAAGCTTGCGGTCACGAAGATCACGAGCAGGAAAGTCAGCACGAAGATCATGGCACAGACCGCCGTCACATTGTTGATCGTCTTGTCGAGATCCTTTCCGATGAACAGATCGGTGATATCGCCGTCGGGGTTGTTTTCAAGGAACTGCTCTTTGAACGCCCCGCGCTGCGTGTCGTCCGCAACGTCGATCATGGCATCGCCGAAATCGTCCGCGCCGTTGATGCGCGCCGTGACGGCCTTCGGCACGATCATCGTCAGGCCGCTGCCGCTGTCAAACAGCCCCTTGCCCTTGAACAGGCTGCAGACCGTGACGGTGAATTCCTGCTTGTCGCGGTCGGTCAGCGTGATTTTGTCGCCGACCTTGTAGCCGTATTTTTCGCTGTAGCGGACGGTGATCGCCGCTTCGTTTTCCTTCAGCGTGACGTTTTCCCCCAGCAGACCGATCTGCTGCGCCTTCTGCGGATCGTCAAACGACCAGAGCACCACATTCTCGCTGATGACGTAGGTATAGAGCGATTCGTCGCGCTTGTCCTCGCGGCTTGAC
>JAFPQL010000264.1 GCA_017414145.1 Oscillospiraceae bacterium
ACCCTGACCGTTGAGGTCACCGCCGCAAGAGACGGCCAGAAGTACCGCTGCGTCCTCACCGATGAGTTCGGCAGCCAGATTCCGTCTGTTGTGTCCGTCCTCAAGGTCAAGCCCACGATCACCGCACAGCCCGCAAATGTCTCCGCGGCAGTCGGTGCAACCGCAAAGTTCACTGTCACCGCAACCGGCGACAGCCTCAAGTACCAGTGGCAGTACTATAACACCACCACCTCCAAGTGGACAAATTCGTCCCAGACCGGCTACAACACCAAGACGCTGAGCGTTCCGGTCACCGCCGCACGCGACGGCCAGAAGTACCGCTGCATCGTCACCGCGAAGAGCGGCGCAACCGCAACTTCTTCCACCGCTGTTCTGAAAGTCAAGCCCGCAATCACCGCACAGCCCAAGGATGTGACGCAGGCAGTCGGCACCACCGCGAAGTTCACCGTCACCGCAACCGGCGACAGCCTCAAGTATCAGTGGCAGTACGACAACGGCTCCGGCTGGAAGAATTCCACCGCAACCGGTTACAACACCGCGACCCTGAGCGTAGAGGTCACCGCGGCCAGAAACGGCCAGAAGTACCGCTGCGTCATCACCGGCAAGAACGGCGTCGCCGCAAACTCCAACGCTGCAACGCTGAAAGTCAAGACCGCAATCACCGTGCAGCCCAAGTCCGTGACCGCGGCTGCCGGCACCACCGCAAAATTCACTGTTACCGCAACCGGTGCTGCTCTGAAATATCAGTGGCAGTATGACAACGGTTCGGGCTGGAAGAACTCCAGCGCAACCGGTTACAACACCGCGACCCTGAGTGTCGAAGCAACCACAGCCAGAAACGGCCAGAAGTACCGCTGTGTCGTCACCGGCGCAAACGGCTCCGCAACCTCCAGCGCCGCAACCCTGACGGTTTCCGCAGCAAAGACCACGATCACCAAGCAGCCGGCAAATGTCACCGCAGCAGTCGGCACCACCGCAAAGTTCACCGTCACCGCAACCGGCGCTGTGCTGAAGTATCAGTGGCAGTATGACAACGGCTCCGGCTGGAAGAATTCTTCCGCGTCTGGCTACAACACCGCGACCCTGAGCGTGGAAGTCACCGCCGCAAGAGACGGTCAGAAGTACCGCTGCGTCGTCACCGGCACGAACGGCTCCGCGACCTCGACCGCTGCAACCCTGAAGGCAAAGGCCGCGATCACCGCACAGCCGGCAAATGTCACCGCAGCAGTCGGCGCAACGGCAAAGTTCACCGTCACCGCGACGGGCAATGAGCTGTCCTATCAGTGGCAGGTTTACACCTCCGGCGCATGGAAAGATTCCGCGCAGACCGGCAACAAGACCGCAACGCTGAGCGTTCCGGTCACCGCAGCGAGAAACGGCCAGAAGTACCGCTGCATCGTCACCGCGAAGAACGGCACGACCGTTACCTCGAACGCAGCAGTTCTGACGGTCAAGACGGCAATCACCGCACAGCCGAAGTCCGTGACGCAGGCAGTGAACACGAACGCGAAGTTCACGGTCACCGCAACGGGCGTGAATCTGACCTATCAGTGGCAGGTCAACACCGGTTCGGGCTGGAAGAACTCCACCCAGGCCGACGCAACCACCGCGACGCTGAATGTGCAGGTTCTCGCATACCGCAGCGGTTATCAGTATCGCTGCATCGTCACCGGCACAAACGGCAGCGTGACCTCGACCGCAGCCAAGCTGACCGTGAAGTAACGGCAAGCCAAAACAGAGTGTTCTAAACAAAACCGGCGCTGCCATTGAAATACATGGCGGCGCCGGTTTCTCACCCGCGGGCAATTCCTAAAGTTCTCTGCGGGGCGAACGAAAAGCCCGCGGCGTGTATCCAAATTAAAGTTTTTGGTCGAGCTTTTTTCAAAAAGCTCGCGGGTCAAGGGCAGAGCCCTTGTCGCGCTCCGCAGAGCGCGAAACTCCCCCGCATAAGAAGAGCTCGGCGGGCTTGGGGACCTGCGATAGAGGTTCCCATTCCAAAATAGCATCCGCGAAGCGGATACCTCTTTCTACAGAAACCGGCGCCGCCATTGAAATACATGGCGGCGCCGGTTTTTCAGATCGTCCCGCAGATAATTTCCGACGGTTTCCCCGGATATAATTGACGGCACTGCAATTTTATGGTATACTGGTCTTGCGCGGAATCCAAATTTGAAAGGAATGATGATAAGATGTCACAGCCTTCCCGCCGGAGACACGGCCTTTCCCGGCTTCGCCCCCTGATGATTGCCGCTGCTGTGTTCGCCGGAACAGCGCATCCCTTCTGCCTGCCGGCTGCCGGATTTCATACGGAGATCCCGTATCAGGATGCCCTGCCGCATATCTCGCTGCAAACCTTCCCCAACATTTCAGATGAATATCAGTATGCTCGCGTGAACACTTTAGAGGCAAACGGAGCGCCCGATCTCACAGACATTGAATGCAAGATACGGCTGCGCGGAAACAGCTCCCGCCATACACCCAAGAAAAGCTATAAGCTCCATTTCCCGGAAAAGGCCAATCCCCTGCAAACCGGCGACGGCGCCGCGAAAACATGGGCACTGATCGGAAACGCCTATGATGCGTCCCTGCTGCGGAACTGGACTGCCATGCAGATCGGGGAAAAGCTCGGCGCAATGTCCTATACGCCGAACTGCCGTTCCGTTTCGCTGTCGATCAACGACATCTATCAGGGCGTCTACCTGCTGATTGAAACCGTCAGCGTCAACAAACACCGTGTGCATCTCACCGAAGCTTCCGATCTGGTTGCGGAAAACGGCTATCTGCTGGAAATGACGCGCTATGCGCAGGAACCGCTGTTCTATGCGGACAATTATCTGTTTGAAGTCAAGAGCAAGCTGTCCGATGACAGCGGGACGGCGCATCAGCAGGTCGCTTATATCTCCGACTATACAAAGGCCGCGCTCGATGCCCTGCGCAGCGGCAGCCGGTCGGAAGCAGAGCAGTATCTCGACATCCCCTCGCTCGTGGACAACTGCCTTGCGAACGAGATTTTCAAGAATATTGATGTGGGCTGGGACAGCTACTATCTCTCCAAGGATGCGGGCGGAAAGCTGAATTTCGGGCCAATCTGGGATTTTGATCTCGCATTCGGAAACGGCGCCATTCCGCACGGATATCAGTCGCCGGCAGGAGAGAGCACAGCGGCATGGTCGGATGCGGTAACTGACAGCAATCCGTGGATCGGCAATGCAATGCGCTGCCAGTGGTTCCGCAGCCTGCTGAAAGCGCGCTTTGAGGAAGTTCTGCCGGAGCTCCGGACAGTTCCGCAGGCGATTCTCGACGAAGTATACCTGCACGGGCAGGCGTATCAGGACAATTACGACCGGACAAATTCCAGCAGCCACATCGCGCCGCTGCTGCCGTTCTCCGACAGCTCCAGGCCGAATGACACGCAGGAGCAGCAGGCAGAAGTGCTTTCAGAATGGCTGGAAATGCGGCTGGACTGGCTCGACGAATATTATCATTCGCCGGAATTTGATGCCGGCACGATGTTAGACGAACAAGGGCACCCCATGGCGCCTGACAATCTCCTTGCCGTCGCCCTGCTCGCGCATACCACGGATTATAAGGACTGCTCCAACCTGTGCTATTCGGGTATGGCGGGCAATCCGGCGCCGCTTGTGGAAATCCAGCAGTTTATGCTGGAAGGGAACCGGCAGTACTGTCTGTCGTTCGATTACAGCGGAACCGGCAATGCCAGTCTGTACTGCAATATCGGGGGCGCTGCCATATTGGATGACCTGCCGCCGACTGCGGCCGCATCCGCCGAAACGCAGACCGCCTCGTATCTCTTTACGCCGGATTCCAGCCAGCTTGAATGCAGCCTGACGATCTACTGTGAGGGCAGCGGTACGGTGGAGCTTTCGCATCTGACGCTCCGCCGTGCGGACGGCGCCCCGCCCGTTTCCGGTGATCTGAACGCCGACGGACATTGCAGCACTGCGGATGCGGAGCTGCTGACGAAATGGCTGCTCTGCGATCCGGAAGCCGTACTGCCGGACTGGAGGGCAGGCGATCTGAACCGGGACAGCCGGCTCGATGCGCGTGATCTGGCGCTGCTCAAGGAACTGCTCCGCGCAGAAGCCTGAACCGTATTCGCACAAACGCAACAAAAGGAGGACGCCTTCTGTCGCAGTACTCCCCTTCCGCCCCTCGCGGAGTTCTCCGGATGCGGGAAATTTCGCTGTCTGCCGGCCGGATCATCGCGGCGCGATACCATATTATATAAGCAGAAGCTGCCCCGAAGCGATCACAAATTGCTTCGGGGCAGCTTCCGGTTGCGGGGGGAAGTTTCTCCGGCAGATTATGCAAATTCAGCGCGGGCAGTCAGTGCGGCGGCGGGGACGGACTGCGGGGAGCGGGTACTTTTGCGCGGGCGCGGAATCAGGCCGAAGCTGATTTCCAGCGCATAGTCCACCTGCTTCATCACGGATTCCGGCACCTCACCCATACATTCCTTCAGCCGGCGCTTGTCGATGGTCCGGACCTGCTCCAGCAGCACAACGCTGTCCTTTGTCAGCCCGCACGCCGACGCCGGAACGGATATGTGCGTCGGTAGCTTAGCCTTTCCGCGCTGACTTGTGATTGCCGCCGCGATCACAGTCGGGCTGTACCGGTTTCCCACATCATTCTGTATAATCAGCACCGGACGGATGCCGCCCTGTTCAGAGCCCACCACCGGACTTAAATCTGCATAGTATATTTCGCCTCGTCTGACGGTCAACATATCTCTTGCTTCCTTTCATTTTGCTGACACAGCGGTTTTGCTGCGCCGCTGTAAATAGTATGTCCGGAATTGCAGCGTGATAAACATCCGGCACACTGTATTTTATGTCGAACAGCGTGCCGCGGTGCGCACAGCGGATACTGTCGGATTCCGCCGGATTGCATATACTGTACTGTGCGGCGGAAAGCCGCGCATGATCTGATGAAAGGAGCCAGACAAATGTTGCAGGATCAAACTGTGCCGATGGCGCCGCAGGGCGTATTTCCGGCAGGACTGAGCCTTGCGATGGCATATGTGCCCTACCAGAGCTGGGAGGACACGCTGCCGCCCGCGCAGGCGCTCAGGGAAGGGACGGTCTTTCCGTCTCTGGTGAAACCGTTTCTCATGGCGAAAGGAGGCGAACGCGATGAAGATGCCGCAGCAGTCTTTGGACAGAGCGGGAAGGGCTGATCTGCTCCGCAGGGTGCAGGAGGCAGG
>JAFPQL010000265.1 GCA_017414145.1 Oscillospiraceae bacterium
CATCGAGTTCCTTGCACAGGGTACGATCTACCCCGACATTCTGGAGAGCGACGGCGTCAAGGCACATCACACTGTCGGCGGTCTGCCGGAGGATCTGAAGTTTGAGCTGGTGGAGCCGGTCAAGCTCCTGTTCAAGGATGAAGTCCGCGTGGTCGGCAAGGCGCTCGGCCTGCCGGATGAAATGGTGTACCGTCAGCCGTTCCCGGGGCCGGGTCTCGGTGTGCGCTGCCTCGGCGCCATCACCCGTGACCGTCTGGAGGCTGTCCGCGAGAGCGACGCCATTCTGCGTGAGGAATTTGCAAAGAACGGTCTGGCCGGCAAGGTCTGGCAGTATTTCACCGCCGTCCCGGACTTCCGGTCGGTCGGCGTGAAGGACGGCAAGCGCACCTTTGCGTATCCGGTCATCATCCGCGCCGTCAACACCAAGGACGCGATGACCGCAACGGTCGAGGATGTGCCGTTTGCACTGCTTCAGCACATCACCGCACGCATCACGGCAGAGGTCGAAAATGTCAACCGCGTGCTCTATGACCTCACGCCGAAGCCCTGCGCGACGATCGAGTGGGAATAATCAGCAAAGCCCCCGGTTCCGCACACAGTTTTTGAAATATGACCGCATGGCCTGCGGCATTCTGTCACCGTTTGTCATAATAAAAGAGCGATCCGATTCCATACCGAATCAGACCGCTCTTTTTTCTGTGCTGTGCAATGTAAACCGCACTCCGTCAGCCGAGGGAGACATCCAGAATCATCATCAGGACAAAGCCGAGTGAAAACGCAACGGTTCCGGCGTTCATATGCGTGCCGCCGGACATTTCCGGAATCAGCTCCTCGACGACCACATACATCATTGCGCCCGCCGCAAATGCCAGAAAATACGGCAGCACCGGAACCACAGCCGCCGCCGCATACACCGTGACCGCCGCCGCAACCGGTTCGACCGCGCCGGACAGCACCCCGCAGAGGAAGGTTTTGGACTTTTGCATTCCCTCAGCGCGCAGCGGCATGGAGACAATCGCGCCCTCCGGAAAATTCTGGATGGCAATGCCGAGTGCCAGTGCAAGGGCGCCGGCATGGCTGATGCCGCTCTCGCCGGCCATCCAGCCCGCAAAGACCACGCCGACTGCCATTCCCTCCGGAATATTGTGCAGCGTGACTGCGAGAATCAGCTTGGTGGTGCCTTTGAGCGAGTTTTTCGGGCCTTCGTCCAGCCGGTCCATGTGCATATGCGGCGTGACGATATCCAGCAGCAGCAGGCAGAAACGCCAGTCTGCCCAGATGCGCGCTGCTCTCCAGTGCCGGCGCCAGCAGGCTCCAAAAGGACGCCGCCACCATGACGCCGGCTGCAAATCCGGTCAGAATTTTTTGCAGCCGCTCCGAGATCTGCCCGCGCAGCACGAACACCATTGCGGCGCCGAGCGATGTCCCCAGAAACGGAATCAGAATGCCGGTCACAACATCTTTTATCATGCAGAATCAGACCTTTCCTGTCATTGCCCGACCGCAGGGAGCAGACCTCCGATCTGCGTCCCGCAGGGGCATTCAGATGGTTTCTCACAAATGCGCTGCATTCATTATAGCATATGCTAACTGCAAAAGTCAAGCCGCGCATGACGGCAAACAGCCTGAGGACACGGTGATCCTCAGGCTGTTTTGCGAAATCGGAATTACTGAATCAGGCCGATGCCCCAGATCGTGAACTGCGGATTGCCCGAAATGGACACCTTCAGTTCGCCGGACGCGTCCTGATAATAGCCGAGCTCGGCATCCGGGCCGCCCCAGCAGTACTGCTTGTTGCCGTTGACCTTGGTGGTCTTGCCGTTGACGGTGACATCAATGCTGCCCATGCCGGAGGAATTCGCCTTAAAGACGATGATGAGACCCTTGCCCTGTGCAGTGAAGGTCATCGGGCTGCCGCCGTTGAGCGTGTAGGAATACGGCAGGATCTGGCCGCCGTTGTAGCCGCCGCCCGCGCTCCACGAGCCGGCGTTGAAGCCGCTCATATCCTTCGGGTTGATGTACTTGCAGTTTTCGTACTCGGTGCCGTAGACGGTCTTGGACGGCACGCTGTAGGAATCGGAGCGGTTCTCGGTGCGCATCGCCTGACGGAAGAAATACGACAGGCAGTCAGACACGAGCTTGCCGCCCTTGTCATG
>JAFPQL010000266.1 GCA_017414145.1 Oscillospiraceae bacterium
CCTCTCCGGCATAGATGTAGAGTCCCAGCCCATGTCGTGCACAGGCTTTCGTGAGAGAGCGTTGGATGGACTTGTTGACATCCGTGCTCCTGATGGACTCTAGTGGGATAGACTGGCATGGCGGCGCCGGTGTTTTTGTATGGTTCTATCGTGGCGAAGTTTGGTTGTGTCCCGATTCCGCCCGCGGCGGGCTTTAGGAATTGCCAGCGCGGGCTCCGCGCCGCGAATGCGAGAGACAAACCCAAAGAGAGAGAGGGGCGGTTCGCTGCGCTCTCAGCCCCCCTCTCCCTTTAGGTTTTTCTCTCGCGCTCTCTTTTCCTGATTCCTCTTCCCCTGGTTGCTCGGCTTTCGTTTCTCGGTTGTTTTGGATGTTGTTCTATCGGGGTGAAGTGCGGCTGTGCCTTGTTTTCGCCCGCGGAGGGCTTTAGGAATTGGCAGCGGGCACTGCCCGCCCGCGGATGCAAAAGCTGCTTTCCTCTGTTCTTGAGGAAAGCAGCTTGTCTGTATCGGTTCAGTTTCCCGCTCAGTTGCCGGATCTCGGCGCCAGAGAGAGGACTCTGCCGGCAAAATCGTTGAAGTTCTGCGTTTGCAGGATCACTCTGCCCGGACCGGTCAGGCGCGTGAGGAACAGTCCCTCTCCGCCAAAGAGGATATTGCCGAGCCCCTTGACCGTCTCGACCTCATACTGCACGGACGGCGTGAAGGCAACCACATTTCCGGTGTCTACCTTCAGCACCTCGCCGGCGCGCAGATCATACTGCACCATGTCGCCGTCCACTTCGAGAAACGCCATGCCGTAGCCGCTGAGCTGCTGCAGCACGAAGCCCTCTCCGCCGAACAGTCCTGCCGAGAATTTCTTGGTGAATACGGTCTGGAGATTGACCGTCTGCTCTGCGCAGAGAAATGCACCCTTCTGGCACACCAGCGGCGTTTCGCTGATGCTGACCGGTATGACGGTACCCGGCACGGTGGAGCCGAACGCAATGCGCACGCCGTCTGCCTCGGCGGTGTAGTTCACCATGAACAGCGACTCGCCGGAGAACATCCGCGCAATGCTTTTTGCAAGCCCGCCGCGGGCATTTGCCTTCATGGAGATGCCCTCTGACTGCCAGATCATGCCGCCGCGCTGCGTATACATGGATTCGCCGCGCATCAGCATCACCTCGACGGCCGGTACGGTCTGTCCGATAATCTGGTACTGCATGAAGCTGCCTCCCTTCCGGAAACCTGAAAGCTGTCAGGCCTTTGCGATCGAGACCCGGATGCTGCCGGATTCGCCCTCGACTTCAAAGGAAGTGAGCGGCTCTGCGACCTTGCCGAGCGTACCGAGCGTTTCGCCGCAGATGTAGTCCGCGAATGCCTCCGGATATGCGCCGTCGATGTCGATGACGATGCGGTCGGAGATTTCACAGCCGCCCTGCTTTCTCGCGTCCTGAATCATGCGGACCAGATCGCGGGCGACGCCCTCGGCGCGCAGCTCGTCGGTGATGGTCAGATCCAGAGAGACGACGATGCCGTGCTCGCTCATGATGTGGCCGCCGTCCTTTGCCTGATAGGTGACCAGAATGATATCCGGATCGAAGGACTCCTCCTTGCCGTCAACGGTCAGCACGGCAGCCGATTCCGTCAGACGGAAGGCGCCGGACTTGATCGCCTTGATGAGCACCGGCACACGGTCGCGGTAGAGGTCGCGGATGGTGTTGAAGTTCGGTGCGTACTGCACATCGGCAATGGCGGACACATCGTCTGCCACCTCGACCTGCTTGACATTCAGCTCCTCTGCGATGATGTCCGTAAAGCGGCTGACAATCGCGGCGGATTCCGGCGAAGCCAGCGCCGCACGGAGCGTCGAGAGCGGCTGACGGATCTTGACATTGTTCTTGTTGCGCAGGGCGTGCGCGAGCGAGATGACATTGCGGACAACGGAAATCTCGTTCAGCAGCGCCGGATTGCGGAAGCTGTCCGGAATGACCGGCCATGCTGCCAGATGCACGGAATCCGAGCCGGTGAGAATCCGGTAGAGATAATCCGAGAGCACCGGAGCGGCAGGCGCAAAGAGCTTCAGCGTGTTGACGAGGACATAGCAGAGCGTGTCGTAGGCGTTCTTCTTGTCGGCGGTCATCTCCTTGCCCCAGAAGCGGCGGCGCGACCGGCGGATGAACCAGTTGGTCAGGCCGTCCATCAGCTCATCGAGGCTGTCAGTGTAGTGGTTGACCAGATACTGCTCCATATTCGTGCGGATGCGCTCCTCGGTCTGTGCCAGCAGCGCCAGAATCCACTGGTCGAGCTGGTTGTCGGACTGCGGAACGGTCAGTGTCTCCGGATGATAGCCGTCGATGTTCGCGTAGGAGATGTAGAAATTGCAGGCGTTCCACAGCGGCAGGATCAGACCCTGCAGCATATCGGAAATGCCGGAATCCTTAAAGCGCAGATCGCCGACCAGCATGGCGTTCGACTGGAACAGATAGAGGCGGAAGGCGTCTGTGCCGAACTCCTTCATCAGCTTCATCGGGTCGGTGTAATTGTGGTTGGACTTTGAGAGCTTCTTGCCGTTCTCGTCGAGAATCGTGCCGTGAACGACGCAGTTCTTGAATGCGGGACGGTCAAAGAGCGCGGTTGCCATGACATGGAGATAGTAGAACCAGCAGCGGATCTGACCAGTGTATTCGACGATGAAATCGCACGGGAAGTGGGACTCAAACCACTCCTTGTTCTCAAAGGGATAGTGCTTCTGCGCGAAGGGCACGCAGCCGGACTCAAACCAGCAGTCCAGCACCTCCGGCACGCGCTTCATTGTCGCGCCGCACTTGCAGGGGAAGGTGATTTCATCGACATACTGTCTGTGCAGATTGTCGAGCCGCTTGCCGGAACGCGCCTCGATCTCATCCAGAGAGCCGAGCACGACGCGCTCGCCGCAGTCCGGGCATTCCCAGATCGGGATCGGCGTGGACCAGTAGCGGTTTCTGGAGATGTTCCAGTCGCGGGCGTTTTCGAGCCACTTGCCGAAGCGGGATTCCTTGACCGAATCCGGTACCCAGTTGACATCCTTGTTCAGCTCGATCAGTCTGTCCTTGAGCTTCTCGATGCTCAGATACCACGCGTCCATCGCCTTGTAGATCAGCGGCTCGCGGCAGCGCCAGCAGTGCGGATAGTTGTGCTCGATCGTGCCGTCCGCGACCGCCTTGCCGTTGTCATAGAGGAAGCGGATGACCGCCGGGTTCATCTCGATGACGGTCTTGGCGTCGGTATCGGTGTAGAAGTCGGTGACCTCCTTCGTGAAGTGTCCCTTCTCATCGACCGGATTGACCATCGGAATCTTGTGATTGCGGCAGGTCCAGTAGTCGTCCTCACCGAAGGCCGGCGCGGTGTGGACGATGCCGACGCCCTCGTCGGAGCCGACATAATCCGCCGTCACGACGCGGAACGCGCCCTCCTTCGCCATGTCTGCGAAGTACGGGAACAGCGGCTCATAGGTCTTGCCGACCAGATCGGCGCCCTTGACCTCTTTCAGAATCTCCGGCTGCTTGCCGAAGACCTTGGGGAAGGATTTCAGCGTGGCCTTGCAGGCGATGAATACTTCATCCCCGACTGCCACATAGGCATAGTCCAGATTTTCACCGACTGCGAGGCAGAGGTTGGAGGGCAGTGTCCACGGCGTGGTTGTCCACGCGAGGAAGTAGACCTGCTTGCCGTTTACCTGCTCGTCGGTTTTGAATTTTGCGATGATCCATCTGTCCTGACGCGGACGGGTGGAGTCGGATTCTCTCGTGTCGGAAATGGAGAGCGAGGTCTCGCAGCGGCAGCAGTAGGGCGTGACGCGGTAGTTGCGGTAGATGAGGCCCTTGTCATAGCACTGCTTGAATGCCCACATGACAGACTCCATGTAGGAG
>JAFPQL010000267.1 GCA_017414145.1 Oscillospiraceae bacterium
CCAGCCGCCGGCGAGCATCAGGTGATTCTTTCCGAGGTAACCGATTCTGCCGGCGCTGTCGCACTGATCGTACATACAGATGTCGGTTGAGACAAAGGACTCGCCGCCGTTCGTGCTGACGCAGAGCTTATACTGCGCGTCCTCGGCATCGGGCTTGTCCTTGGAGTAATGCCATGAGGAATTGAAATAAGTTGCGTAGGCATAGACCGTGTTGGGATCCTCCGGTTCCACCAGCAGCATGGTCGGTTTGGAACCGTACTGCGACGGGATGCCCGTGCATTTGTTCCATGTTGCGCCGAAGTCGTCGCTGTAGGAGACATCGCCGCTGTCCTTTGCGGAATTGAAGATGCGGTAGGTGCCTTTTTTGATCTGCGCAATCGCGGCCTTGCCGCCCTTATAGGCGGGCGTCATGCCCTTCCAAGTTTTGCCGCGGTCGGTCGTGTAATAGGCGGAAGCGGTGTTGTTCGTGTCGCCCTCTGCCGTGCGCACCCAGACATCGGTGTTCTGCGGGCAGACGGCAATCGCGGAGGTGCTGCCCATATTCGGCTGATACTGAATGCCGATCTTGTCCGGCGCTTCGTGCACGAAGCCGTCGTAGTCGCCGATGGCGGAGAGGTCGAGCCCGTCCGGGGTCGAAGCAAAGTCCAGCGAGACAACCTCCTCGATGCCGTCGGGGTGGAAGGTCGCAACCGGCCCTTCGTCATAGCCCTTGCCCCAGATGTCGTCCCAGCGGAACACGCCGTTTCCGGAGACGACATAGATGCGGTCCGAATTGGTCGGATCCATCATCATGCTGCCCGACCAGTGAATCGCCTTGCCGTAGATCCAGTCGTGGCCGCCGGTCTTCATGTACTGGAACAGGACATGGTCGGTCATGTCGCCGAGTTCCTCGTCATAGACCCAGATGCCGTCCTTTTTGCCCGCGTAGACGGATTCCCATGTCGCGCCGCCGTCGGTGGAGCGGTACATCCACTCGCCGAAGCAGGCAGTGTCCTTGTCCCAGTTCTGGAAGCTCCAGACGCCGCAGGTGGTCGCGTAGAGCTTTTTGGCGTCCTTCGGGTCGCTGATGCAGCCGCCGAAGCTGTTTTCGACGGGCGAGATATTCTCGGTTTTGCCGGTCTTTGGATTGTGCCGGTAGATGCCGCCGGCGCCGTTGTTGAAGAGCAGACCCGCGACATAGGTGATGAGCAGATTGCCGTCCGCGTCCTGATTGATGCGCGAGGGATAGACATCGGTCGGCAGGCTCTTGTCCGCCGGGGCAAACTTGTCCGAGCCGATTTCGGCGCAGACGAGATTCGTCTGTCCCTTGACCGCCGTGCCGACATAGACCTTGCCGCCGGCGACGGCGACGGTTGAGACGCCGTTCTGTTCGTTGTAAGCCTCGGCGTTTCCGGTCGTGCAGGCGCGGACGGTGTGATCGGTCCAGTGCGGCCATTTGACCGTATAGGTGTAGTAGCCGAGATCGTCATAGCCCTTGACGGGCTTCCATGTTTTGCCCGCGTCCTCGGAGACAATCAGCGCGGAGCTGCCGGACGCGACATCGCCGCCGCAGTAGATGCGCTTTGGGTTATCCGGATCGACGGCAATCGCCTCGCCGCACTGTCTGCCGTAACCGTTGCCGTGTACCTGAATCAGGTCGGTGACATCCGTGCAGGTGAAGGTCTTTCCGCCGTCCGTTGTCTTGTAGATTGCGGTTCTGGCGTCGGAAAAATACGCGCAGCCGCAGAGAAAATAGACGGTGTTGTCGTCGGTCGGATCGACACACATGGAATCGACGCTGAGCATACCCTTGTCCGCCTCGGTGATGAAGCCGAAGAGCTGCTCCCAGCGGTCGGTTCCGTAGTTGAACCGGTACGCGCCGCCGACATCGGTCCGGGCGTACATCACTTTCTTTCCGGTGACGATGCCGGAGACGAAGCCGCCGCCGCCGATCCGGAGTGCGTCCCATGTCATCTGGTCTGAGATGTCTTTGGTGGTTGCAGCCGCGCTGCTCAGAACGGTCTGCGGGACGGCAGAGCCGAGCAGGAGGGCGGCTGTCAGCACGGTCAAGCCGCGCCGCAGTGTCTTTGCTTTCATGGTAATTTCCCCTTACATCAAATCATTTTTCTGTTGCTGCAGTCGGTTCTCTGCAGTTTATACTATTATATCATGATAAATTGTCGTTTTCAATGGAAAAATTGCAGCCGAAACTTCATTTTCTGAAGCGGAAGGCGAAGCGCCTGCCCGATCCGGCCGCGAATCCGGTTTGATCCGGTCTGCCGGGCGGAAAGGGCTGTGTATCCGCGGCGCCGGCTCTGTTCGGTATTGCCTGAAAAATGCGAAAAACCAACAGCCGACCCTTGACAAGATGCAGAATTTTTGTTATAATAACTGTAACCGGCTTTTGCGGCGCCCTGCGGGGTGCGGCAGCCGCATCAAATGTCACGATTACATGAAAGCAGGAGGTTTTGAAATGGGTATTTTTTCCAGACTGAGCGATATTCTCAAGGCGAATATCAACGATATGCTCGATAAAGCGGAGGATCCGGAAAAGCTCGTCAAGCAGATTATCATAGATATGCAGAAGGAGCTGACCAAGGCAACGCAGGCGCTGGGCAAGGCCGTCGCCAGCGAGCGCATGGTCGAAAAGCAGTACCGCAATGCTTGTGCGATTTCCGCAAGCTGGGAGTCCCGTGCAAAGGCCGCTCTGAAGGCCGGTGATGCCGAGCTCGCCAAGAAGGCACTCGCCAGCAAGGTGAAGGCGGACGAGGATGTCGCCAATTACCGCGAAATGTATGAGACCATTTCAAACCAGACGGAAGCCATCCGCGCACAGGTCGAGGTGCTCAAGTCCAAGCTGCAGGAGGCACAGAGCCGTCAGGCCATGCTGATCGCACGCTCGCAGATGGCAGACACCACCAAGGCGCTGGCACAGACGCTGGGCGGCATCGACACCAAGAGCGGCTTCGACAAGCTCTCCCGCATGGAGGAGAAGATCGAGCGCAAGGAAGCAGAGGCGGCAGCCTTCAGCGAGATTCTCGGCAACGGCAAGCCCGAAGAGGTTGCGACCTTTGAGGAGCTGGAGCGCAACGCCAAGGTGGATACGGAACTGGAGCGCCTGATGGCAGAGATGGGTATGCTTCCGGCAGCGGCTCCGGCCGATCCTGAGCTGGCAGCTCTTGCCGCAGCGGCAGGCGTCGATGTGCCGGCAGCTGCTCCCGCAGAGATTCCGGCAGCCGACACCCCTGAGCAGGGTGCCTGAGAGACAGCCGGTGCGCCGCAATGCTGCCGCTCTGTGCAGCGGGGCATGACGGACAGACAGCTTTGAATGATGCGGCACAGTCTCACTGTTCTGGTGGGACTGTGCCTTTTTCAAAGAAAGGGATGAACAAAATGGCAAAAAGACGCAGAATTCGCTGGGATCGCGTCATCATCGCCGGTGCGGTGCTGATTGCGCTGATCCTGCTGCTGGGCTCGTGTGTCCACGGCTGCGCGGATGAGGAGCGCGATCCGGAAAGCTCTTCGGGCAGTCCGCTGGAGCCGCTCTCGACCGGCAGATCAGGCGATCAGAACAACAGCCGGAGCAGCAGAACAGACAGCACCGGAGCCGTGACCCCCGGTACACAGGAAAACAGCTCCGTGCAGAACAATACACCGAATGTCCCGACGCTCCCTGCGGACTATGAGCAGTCGCTGCAGCCCGCAAACGGCGTCTACACCGGCAGCCTTGTGCTGGTCAACGGCGCCAACCCCAGCCGGCTTTCCCGTCAGGAGCTGGATTTGCAGCAGGTGTGGTACGCTTCCGACCGTCCGGAAAGCCTGATCCTGTCCTATCCGGGCTACACCTTCCTCAACCGGACCGCGCTGACGCAGTTCAACCGGCTGATGACCGCGTATTACGCCGTGACGAATAACGCCGAGATCATGTTCAATTACGGCTATCTGGAAACGGGAAAGGAAAAGAGCAATCCCGAATCCGCGACGGGACTGGATGTGCAGCTCCACCTGAAGCTGAAAAACGGCAGCTATGCCTTCATCACCAATACGGCGCCCTATTCGTGGATCTATGAGCATCTGACCAGCTACGGCTATGTGCTCCGGTATCCGGAGGACAAGTCGGAGATCACCGGCGTCAAAAGCGGCGGCTATACGGCCATCCGGTATGTCGGCGTGCCGCACGCGGTCTACATGACGCAGAACAATCTGTGTCTGGAGGAATATGTCGATCTGCTGAAGCAGCAGTATACCTTCGGGCAGGGGATGCTGGAATTCAATGCCGGCGAGCAGCTTTACCGCGTGTACTATGTGCAGGCGAGCGGCACGGGTGACACCGAGGTTCCCGTTCCGAAGACTCTGCCCTATGAAATCTCCGGCAACAATCTGGACGGATTTATCGTAACGGTTGCGGTCGGCTGACCGCGGGAGAGGAGGCGTGCCGATGCCGGCCCGGTTTTCACAGGCGGGGCAGCCGGATGATCTGTTCCGGCGCATCCGCGCAAGGATTTCTGCCGGACGGCTCCGCAGAAATGTCGTCTCCGCAGTCATTCTGCCGAAGATGACCGCGTGCTTCCGCGGGAGGGTGCAGCTGCAGCTCCCCGCCGATTTCCGCGTGCGGTCGTATCAGCCGGACAAGGCGGTCTTTTCCGGTACAAAGTCCGGCCTGAGCCTGACTGTCATGCAGATGCGCTTCTCGGTGCCGGTGTTCCGGCTGACTGCGGAGGAGCTGGCGGCCGTGACGGCAAAGGCGGGACTGGACGGTCTGCCGGAGCTGCGGCGCGGATTTCTCCGCCGTTCCCCCACGCTGACCGCCTCGCTGAATGACGCTGTGCTGCACCTGATTCAGGTGCGCGGGACGCTGTATCTGCTGCTGATGACCGGCATCACGCCGCAGAACGCCGGCACCGTGCAGCCGGTGCTCTCGTCGGTGCGGATCCGTCCGCAGTCCAATTCCAAACACATCTGAACAAGCCGTTTGCCGCACGGTCAGCGGCTTGTTTGCGCGTATGCGGTTGTCTGAGAGCAACCGCGGAACAGTTCATCTGACCGGAAGGAGAATCAGCCTATGAAGCTGGATTTTGAATGCGCCCAACTGGAAGCGGTCCTGTTTGCGGCGGGAGAACCGCTGGAGACGGCGCGCCTCGCAGAAGCACTGGAGACATCGCCTGAGGAGATCGGGGAGATTGCGGCGCGGCTGGCTGCATTTCTGGAGGAGAGCGGCAGTGCGCTGCAGCTTCTGACACTCGGCGGCAGCTATCAGCTCGCCACTGCGGCCGTTCATGCCGATGCGGTCCGGAAAGCGCTGGAGGTCCGGCGGAATACGCCGCTCTCCAACGCCGCAATGGAGGTGCTGACGATCATCGCGTACAATCAGCCGGTCACAAAGGGCTTTGTCGAGCGCGTCCGCGGTGTGGACAGCAGCTCGGTCGTCAATACGCTGGCCGAACGCGGTCTGCTGGAGGAAGCCGGCCGCATCGAGGTGCCGGGCAGACCGGTCACCTACCGCACAACGGCGCAGTTCCTGCGCTGCTTCGGGCTGCACTCGCTGGGCGAGCTGCCGCCGCTGCCGTCCAATGCGGAAACAGACCCCTTTGCGGTGCAGTCCGCCGGGGATGAGCTGACCGCGGACGAAATGCCGGAGCAGCCGCAGGTTGAAAACCTCGAAACCATTGAACAGGAGGACGGCACAGAGTCCGCACAGCCGGAATCCTGACCGCGTCCCAGTCAGTTCCAAGAAGGAGAATGTCCCATGAAAAAACGACTGCTTGCCGCAGTCCTGCCGCTGATGCTTCTGGCCGGCTGTGTGCCGGGCGGGGAGCAGGAGCCGCCGACCCGTACCGCAGATGTGTTTGCGATGGATACCTACATGACGCTGAAGGCCAGCGGTTCGCGTGCGGAGCCCGCGCTGGACGCCGCGACTGAACGGATTCATGAGCTGGAAACGCTGCTTTCCGTCACCAGAGACGACAGCGATGTCAGCCGCATCAACCGTGCGGGCGGGGAGCCGACGATCGTCGCCCCGGATACGGCTGCGGTCATCCGCACCGCGATGGATGTCGCGGCGGATACCGGCAATGCGCTGGACATCGCGCTTTATCCCGTGCTGCGCGCATGGGGCTTCACGACCGGCAGCTATCAGATTCCGTCCGAGGAAACCTTGCAGGCGCTGCTGACGCACACCGATCCGGAGCAGATCACGCTGGAAGACTACAAGGTGCAGGTGCCGGAGGATTATGAGCTCGATCTCGGCGCCGTCGCAAAGGGCTATACGGGCGATCAGATTCTGGAGGTGTTCCGGCAGTACGGCATCAAGTCCGGCATCATCAGTCTGGGCGGCAATGTCCAGACAATCGGCCTGAAACCGGACGGCAGCCGCTGGACGGTCGGCATTACCGATCCCGCCGCGCCGGACAGTCTGCTCGGCAAGGTCTCCGTGAAGGACTGCGCCGTCATTACATCCGGCAATTACGAACGGTTTTTCGAGGGCGACGACGGCAAGCGGTACTGGCATATTCTCGACCCCGCGAACGGCCGCCCCGCCGAACGCGGGCTGAGCTCCGTGACGGTCATCGGGCAGAACGGCGCCCGCTGTGACGCGCTTTCGACGGCGCTGTTCGTCATGGGAACGGAGCAGGCGACGGCATTCTGGCGGGAGCAGCGCGGCTTTGAGATGATTCTTGTGACGGATGACGGGCGAATCCTCGCCACGGAGGGGATTGCCCCCGACCTGGAGGTCGAGAACGGGAAACAGGCGGAGATTCTGCATGGCGAACCGTAAGAAAGTGCGCATTGCCGTGACCGCGGCGGCGGGAATCGTCTTTGCGGTATCGGTGCTGCTGTCGCTCCGGATTCTCCGGAAATCGCCGAAAACGCTCGTGGAGATTGTGCAGGACGGTACGGTCATCCGGACGGTTGATCTGGCATCCGCGCCGGACGGGGAGATCCGCGTCGAGCGGCAGGACGGGCAGTCGTATAATCTTATCCGCATCGAAAACGGGACGATCTGCGTCTCGGAGGCGGGCTGTCCGGATCAGACCTGTGTGCATATGGGCAAGCTCCGCACGGACGCGCTGCCGATTGTCTGTCTGCCGAACCGGCTGGTGATCCGGTTCATGGAGGGGGACGGCGCATGAATACGCGGCGGATTGTGACACTTTCGATGCTGACAGGCATTGCGCTGATTATCTTCATTCTGGAGCTGCGGCTGCCGAATCTGCTGCCGATTCCGGGCGTGAAGCTGGGGCTTGCGAACATCATCACGGTATACGCGGTATTCCGGTTCACGCCGAAGGAGACGGCGCTGATTGTGACGGCGCGGGTACTGCTTGGGGCGGTATTTTCGGGGAATCCCTCCGCGCTGATTTACAGTGCGGCAGGGGCATTCTGCTGTTTGCTGGGGATGATTGCGCTGCGCGGGGTTCTGCCGGCGGAGCGCATCTGGCTGTGCAGTGTCATTGGTGCGATGCTGCACAATACGGGGCAGATTGCGGCGGCGTGTGCGGTGATGCGGTCGGTATCGGTTGCGGCGTATCTGCCGGTTCTGCTGGTGACGGGGACGATCGCGGGGCTGTTAACGGGGCTGA
>JAFPQL010000268.1 GCA_017414145.1 Oscillospiraceae bacterium
CTCCGTTCCGTTCAATCAGCATCCGTTTGTTGAACAGCATCCCGACTGTGCTGTTTCTGATTTGATTATATCACACTGAATTAAAAAAGTCAACGCACATTTTCACAGAAAATATAGAACCCATTTTGTGGAAAACAGCGAAAACGGAACCGTTTTTCCGCCCGCCGACGCAGGATGCAACGAAACCGCAATTCTGTCACAGCGCACGCCTGTCTTTTCATTCCGCATTGCCGGCGCGGGCTCCGCGCCGCCCGCAGGGTACTCTGCTCAAAAAATCGGGCAGCGTACCCGCTTTTTCTGTCTGTCCGACAAATCACGGGCTTTGCCCATTGCATTTTTCGCAAATATATGGTATACTGAAAGGGATACCGGAGGAAAGTGGGGAGCGTATGTCTGCCGATCTGCTCAAAAGTGAAATCACCGCCCTGATGATCCGGGCGCTCTTCCTCGATGCCGCCGCCTATCTCGTCAGCACCGCGTTTTACGGCCTGAACCTGCCCTTTGCGGCGGGGCTCGCCCTCGGTACTGCCGTGCTGCTCTGCTCTCTGCTCCTGCTCGCCGCAAGCGTGCTGAAAACGGAGCGGGATGCCCTCAGAGCCGGCGTCACCAGTCCCCGCAGACACCGCATCTTCTATGCCCTGCGGCTGCTGCTCTTTGCACTGGCATTTGCCGCGGCACTCCTGCTGCCGCAGCGGATTCATCCCGCTGCCGTCTGCATCCCCATGCTGTATCCGCGCCTGATCTACACCGCGGGTGCGCTCTTTCAGAAATCCGGAAAAAAGAGGTGAAAGCTACATATCATGATCGCTATGGCAATTCCCGCATTTCTCCGCGGCCCGACAGACCCGACCGTCACCGGCCCGCACATCATCACGACCTTTCAGCTCGGTCCACTCAAAATCAATCTGACCGAAACAGTCGTGCTGGAATGGATCGTCGTCGCCGTCATCTTAGGGCTCGCGTACTTCCTGACCAGAAATCTCAAAGTCCGCGCCGTGTCCAAACGGCAGGTCATCGCGGAAATGGCAGTCGAGGCAATCACAAAGCTCGTCCGCGACACGATGGGCAGACGCTGGCTCTGGTTTACGCCGTATATCGCGTCGGTGTTCTGCTTCTCGATCTTCGGCAGCCTCATCAGCCTGTTCGGCGTCCGCGCCGTGACCTCGGATTTCTCCGTGCTGCTCTCGTGGGCGGCGGTCACCTTCCTTATCATCACATGGACGAAGATCCGCTACGGCGGCATCGGCGGCTACTTAAAGGGCTTTGCGGACCCGATGCCCGTCATGCTCCCGATCAATGTGTTAAGTGAGGTCGCAACCCCCGCCGCAATGGCGCTGCGTCACTTCGGCAACATCGCCGGCGGCAGCATCATCATGATGCTCGTCTACTACGGCCTTGCGAATCTCAGCCATATGATCGGGCTCGGATTTGCGCTCTTTGATGTCGGCATCCCCGCGGTGCTGTCACTGTATTTTGACCTGTTCTCGGACTTCATGCAGGCGTTCATCTTCATCATGCTGACGATGGTCTTTGTCAGCAACGCCGGCCCCGCAGAGGACGAACCCTCTGCATCATAAATTCGTATCCAAAACTTTTCGGAGGTATTTACTATGACTGATATGGGTGAAGCAATTATTCTCGCAGGCTCCGCAATCGGTGCGGGTCTGGCCATGATCGCCGGCATCGGCCCCGGCATCGGTGAAGGCTACGCCGTCGG
The DNA here is from genome assembly GCA_017414145.1 of Oscillospiraceae bacterium. Next base: position 1,718 of record JAFPQL010000268.1, read on the forward strand.
CAAGGCCTGTGAGGCCATCGCAAGACAGCCTGAGGCATCCGGCGCCGTCACCAGAACGATGTTCGTCGGCTGCGCCGTCGCGGAATCGACCGGTATCTACGGCCTGATCATCGCGCTGCTTCTGATCTTCTTAAAGCCGTTCACCTGATTTTCAGGGACGCTTTCCAATACGATCAGAAGAAGAAAGGCTGAAGGAACATGGCAATTTTTTCCGCGACAGTCTGGGCGGCAGATGTGAATCTCCCCTTCCTGTCGATCGACACCGGCACGATCCTCTTTACGCTCATCAACCTCGCCATTCTCGTCTTTGGCTTAAAGCACTTCCTGTTCAAGCCCGTCAACAGCATTCTGGCAGAGCGTCAGTCGGCAGTTGACAAAAGCCTCAGTGAGGCCGAGCAGGCAAAATCCGAGGCAGAGGCGGCAAAGGCGGAATATGCCGAAAAGCTCTCCGCCGCAAAAGAGGAATCCGCGGAGATGCTGCGAAAGGCTACCCGCAGGGCGCAGGAGCGCTCCGACGAAATCGTCGCCGCGGCAAAGGCGGAGGCGGCTGCCGTCATGCAGCAGAATGCGGCGGAGCTTGAACGCGAAAAGCGCAGAGCGGCCAGCGAGCTGCGCGCAGAGGTCTCCGGACTGGCTGTCATGGTCGCTGAAAAGGTGGTCGAGCGCGAGATCAATCCCGCAGACCACGCCAGACTGATTGATGAATTTATAGATTCGGTGGGTGATGTGCAGTGAGCTCGGAGGTTTCTGCCGTTTATGCAAATGCGCTGTTTTCTCTGGCGGTGGAATCGGGCGACGCGGTGCTGCAGCAGACCCGCGCCGATCTGCGCGAATGTGCGCTGCTCTTTTCGCTCAATCCCGACCTGACCCGCCTGCTCTCGCTCCCGACCGTCAGCGTGAAGGAGCGCATCGGCATCGCCGAGAAGATTTTCGGCAGCGAGGGACTCACCTGCTCGCTGCTGCGCCTGCTGATTGACCACCGGCGTGTGCCGTATCTCGGCGAGATCGCCGACGACTTTGACGCGCTCATGCTCGATTATCAGAATACGGCCACGGTCAGCGTCACGACTGCCGTGCCGCTCCTGCCGGAGCAGAAGGAACGCCTCAGAGCCGCCCTTGCCGCAAGGCTCGAAATGGAGGTCCGCATCACAGAGCATATCGACCGCTCCGTTCTGGGCGGCGTGATCGTGCAGTACGGCGACACCCGCATTGACAACAGCGTGAAATACCGGCTGGATGCCCTCAGGGAACGCCTTTCCTGACCGCGCCCGGCCTTTGAAGAAGGTGCAAGATGAATTTAAGACCAGACGAAATTACCGGCATTATCAAGGAGCAGCTCAAAAACTATGAAGCACAGCTCAGCCTTGCCGATGTCGGTACTGTAATTACCGTCGGAGACGGCATTGCGAATGTCCACGGACTGGAACAGTGTATGTCCGGTGAGCTGCTGGAATTTGAGGGCGGCATCTCCGGCATGGCGCTGAACCTCGAACACGATTTCGTGGGCGCCGTGCTGCTCGGATCCGATCACGACATCAAGGAGGGCACAACCGTCAGACGAACCAAACAGATCGTCTCCGTGCCGGTCGGCGAGGAGCTGCTCGGCAGAGTCGTCAACGCGCTCGGCGCGCCGGTAGACGGCAAGGGTCCGATCGCGGCAAGCGAGCATCGACCGATCGAAAAGCAGGCGCCCGGCATCATCAAGAGAAAGAGCGTATCCGTTCCGCTGCAGACCGGCATCAAAGCCATCGACAGCATGATCCCGATCGGCAGAGGGCAGCGTGAACTGATCATCGGCGACCGTCAGACGGGTAAAACGACGCTTGC
>JAFPQL010000269.1 GCA_017414145.1 Oscillospiraceae bacterium
CGACGACAAGCACGGCACCATCGACTGGCGGCACCCTTACGGGGAGGAGATCAGCCTGTTTCCGGAAGATTACAGACTTCTGCGGGATTCCATCGACATGATCCTGCACACGCTGGGGGTGTAACTGTGATCCGAATCATCGCTGACACCAGCAACGCCCGCCAGCACTGGGAGCGCCGGAGCGATCCGCTGCCATACCTGATGGTGCCCATGAGCGACGGATCCACCGTGCGCTATGTTCCGGACATCCCGCAGCCGGATCACATTGGAGCCGATCTCATACGCGATGTAGGCTTCATATCCGCCCGCCGTGAGCTGAATGCAGGGCGTGCCGTTCAGAACGGTCTGCTGCGTTGTGTTCATAAATTTGCAAGCCTCCTTGTCAATGCTCTCGATTCTATGTCTGAATGTCACAATTCAGTATATCATATTTTCAGTGAAAACGCAAGTGATAGCACAATTTTTGGCAATCTGTACGAATATCACCGCGAAATTTAGGCAGTTCGCAGAGGGAAACCGGTCGGATTCCGCCGCCGGAAATGTATACCCGTATGCAGCGGACTGCACACGGGCTTTCTGCGATTCGGGGGTACGGCGGGGCGTTCAGTCCCCGGCGCGGACGGCGAGCCGGTCGCGGAACAGGAATGAAATACACCAGACGGCAGAGATTGCCACCAGAATGTAGATCATTCTGCTCACGAGGGATGCGGCACCGCCGAACATCCACGCGACAAGATCCAGCTCAAAGATTCCGACAAGACCCCAGTTGATTCCGCCGATGACCAGCAGAATCAGCGCAAGCTTATCCCACATAGACGAAGTCCTCTTTCCGCAATGATGCGGGGGTGCATCGCTGCACGCCCGTGCTGGTAGTATGGACGGGACTGCGCGGGATATGCGAAGGAAAAAAACGGAAAAAAGCGGTTTATTCCTGTTCCGGAAGCAGATGCTCGCAGATATAGCGGCCGGCCTCGCTGGGCGTCGTGCCAAGCGTAAAGGCAAACTCCTCGTCAAGCATCCGTTCGGCGTCCTTGCGGACGGTATCGTCCGCGGCGGAGAGATGCTTGCCGCGGGCAGCGAGCAGGGCGCTCTGCCGGAGGAGGCAGTGGACGAGGGCAAGCAGAGTCTGGGCATCGCCGCCGGCTAAAATGCGGCGGAACTCCTGCGCCCGGAGCTTGCGGTCATCCTGCCACGGGAGCGCGGCGGCACCGACGGCCTCACGGAGCATTTCGTCGAGCTCGTCTTTGGTGCGGAGCGGCTTCATGCGTTCGCAGAGGGTTTCGTTATCCTGCGGGACGGAGATTTCAACACCCGGATTCCGGAGCGGCCGCAGCACATAGCAGCGGCGCGGGGTATGCTGGCCGGGGTAGACGATTTCCTCGATCCGGTCTATGAGACAGATTCCGCTTCCGCCGTACCGGATGTGCATACCGGCTTCAAACGAACGGTTCATGACATAACGCTCCTTTCCGTTGAGAATGCGATATCTTCCTCTATATATTATAGCACAAAACACGGAACTTCTCAAGGGGCATTTTTACCAAAGATCACAGTATGCCGGCATCCATTGACCTAAAGCCCGCCGCCGGCGGAATCGGGACACAGCCAAACTTCGCCACGATAGAACCATACAAAACCACCGGCGCCGCCATATCATCACTGGCAGCGCCGGTTTCTGAGGTATCCGCTTCGCGCAGGCGCAGAAAGGGGGACGCCCTCTGTCGCAGGGCGTCCCCCTCTTGCCGCA
>JAFPQL010000270.1 GCA_017414145.1 Oscillospiraceae bacterium
ATTCCCGGCGATACGCCCGCTTCGACCATTTCCGCCATTATCGCGGACGAAGCAGCAATCGGCATGGTCAACAGCAAGACGACCGCCGTCCGCGTCATCCCGGCTATCGGCAAGAAGGAGGGCGAATCCCTCGACTTCGGCGGACTGTTCGGCGTCGGCCCCGTCATGCCGGTGCGCGGCGAAAGCGCTGAGAAATTCATCGCACGCGGCGGCAGAATCCCCGCGCCGATGCAGAGCCTCAAGAACTGACGCAGAAACAGGAGCAAGACAATGAATAAGACGAAGACAAAACGATTTTCTGCTGTATTTTCCGCGGTGCTGCTCAGTCTGACCGCGCTCTGCGGCTGTGCCGGACAGCAGCCCGCACCGGAATCCTCTGCGGGTTCTGTCACGACGCTGTCCGCGCCCGCATCCACTGCGGCATCCGCAACGGAGACAACCGCACAGACGGCACAGACCGCGGACACATCGGACAGCGATTCCGCGCCGGCGGATGCCGGCAGCAAGACAACCGGTCAGGCCGGTACGCACACCCCCGGCACGAAGCACACAAAGGGCAGCGGCACGGCAGCCCGTTCGGAAACGGTCACGACCGCGGCGTCACAGCCGAAAAGTCCGGAGGAACTCCTCAGCGGCATGACGCTGGAACAGAAGGCCGCACAGATGATGCTGGTCGGCATCACAAACGCAAACACCGCGAAGGAGGCCGCAAAGGACGGCATCGGCGCACTGTGTATGTTCGCAAAGCCGTACCAGAACAAGACCGCCGATCAGGTCCGCGCCATGCACGCCGGCATCCAGAAAAACGCCGCAATTCCGATGATTATTTCCGCAGACGAGGAGGGCGGTACGATCAACCGCGTCAGCCTCAACAAAAACCTGCGGTCATCGCCCTTTCCGAGCGGCAGAGACCTCTTTACCGCCGGCGGCTGGGATGCCGTCATCAAGGACACAAGGGAAAAGGCATCGCTGCTGAAAAAACTCGGCCTGAATGTCAATCTCGCGCCGGTCTGCGATGTTCCGCTCGACCGCAGCAACTATATTTACGACCGCTGCTTCAGTCTGGACGCCGAGGAAACCGCGGAATACATCCGCAAAGTTGTCACTGAAATGAAAAAGAACAGCTTCGGCTCGGTGCTCAAGCACTTCCCCGGCTACGGCGGCAGCGTGGATACGCACAAACAGACCGGTTACGACAGCCGCGATTACAGCGCCTTTGAAACCGGCGATTTTCTGCCGTTCATCGCCGGCATTCAGGCGGGCGCGGACGCCGTCATGGTCAGCCACAACATCGTCCGCTGCATGGACAGCAAAAATCCCGCGTCACTCTCCCCTGCCGTGCATCAGATCCTGCGCAGCACGCTCGGATTTGACGGTGTCATCATCTCGGATGACCTCGGCATGAACGCGATTACGCTCTTTACCGGCGGCAAAAACCCCGCCGTTGCCGCGGTGCAGGCGGGCAACGATCTGGTGGCGTTCGCCGACTACAAGACCTCTGTCGCGGCGATCGTCAAGGCCGTCCGCGACGGACAGATTCCGCAGTCGCAGATCGACGCTTCCGTTTTGCGCATTCTCCGCTGGAAGCGTTCGCTCGGTCTGCTTTGACAGCAAATGCCTTCCGGGACGCCCTGCTTGCAGAGGGCGTCCCTTTTTCGGGATTCCCGCCGGTTCCGGCACGCCTGTTCCATTGACAAAACGGGACAAATGTGCTATAATCAGATTGAAAAGAAATCCCGTTTTTGTGAGAGATGCTTGAAAGGAGTGACCGCAATGAGAAAACGGTTTCTGCTGGACTGTACGCTGCGGGACGGCGGATATATCAACGACTGGGAATTTGGTCACGACAACATCGTGAATATTTTTGAGCGGGTCGTCAGCGCCGGCGTCGAGGTCATCGAAATCGGCTTCCTTGACGACCGCAGAGTGTTCGACCTCAACCGCAGCATCATGCCCTCCACAGAATGTGTTTCGCGCATTTACGGCAAGCTCGACCGCCGCAGTACAATGGTCGTCGGCATGATCGACTACGGCACCTGCGATATCTCCAACCTGCAGCCTTGCAGCGAATCGTGGCTGGACGGCATCCGCGTCATCTTCAAAAAGGACAAAATGTACGACGCAATGGCGTTCTGCGGACAGGTCAAGGCACTCGGATATCAGGTCTTTGCACAGCTTGTCTCCGTCACCAGCTACTCGGACGACGAGCTGCTGGAGGTCATCCGGCTCGCCAACGAGACTGCGCCGTTCGCTGTCTCCATGGTCGATACCTACGGCCTGCTCAACCCGCGTGAGCTGACGCATATCATGGAAATCCTTGACCGGAATCTCAGCCCCGGCATCGTACTCGGCTTCCATGCGCACAACAATTTCCAGCTCGGCTACACAAACGCGACAACCGTGCTGGACTACGACACCGACCGCGACATTCTCGTGGACGGCACGCTGTACGGCATGGGCAAGAGCGCAGGCAACGCGCCGCTGGAACTGGTTGCGATGTATATGAACGAGCACTGCGGCAAGCATTACGCCATTTCGGAAATGCAGGAGGCGATCACGACCAGCGTGCTGGATTTCCAGCGCCGGTCGCCGTGGGGATATCAGCTCTTTTACTACATCGCCGCCGCTAATAAAGTACACCCGAACTATGTCTCCTACCTGATGAACAAGCGGACACTGTCGATCACAGCGATCAACGAGATTCTGCAGCGGATTCCGGAGGATCAGAAGCTCGAAAAGAACATGAAGCTGGCCGAACAGCTTTATATCGACTATCAGCGATGCGAATGCGACGACAGCGGCGACCTCAGCCGCCTCGGCAGCGAGCTCGCCGGCCACAAAACGCTGGTGATCGGCCCCGGCCCCAGCGTCGGTGCATACAGCGCGGAGATTCAGCACTATATCGAGGCGGAGCATCCGGTCGTCATCGCCATCAACTACATTCCGGCGGCCTTCCGCCCGCACTATCTCTTTCTGACCAACAACACGCGGTATCTCCAGTCCAAGACCAAGCTGCTCGACGCGGAAAATGCCGGCATCCGGCTCATTGCCTCGTCCAATCTGACCGGCAGCGGGCGGGAGTTTGATTTCGTCGTCAACTACTCCGGCTTCATCGACACATCGGCGGAATTTCCGGACAATTCGATGTGTATGCTGCTGCGCGTGCTGGTGCGCTGCGGCTGCGGAGAGGTTGTCCTCGCCGGACTGGACGGCTATACGGCCGACAGCGTGAACTACTTTGATGTGGACAAGGAATACAGCTTCCTGCGGGAAAAGGCGGAGTCGCTGAACCGGTATGCCAGAGAGTTCTTCCGGCAGATTCCGCTCAAGGTCTCGTTCCTCACCCCGTCGGAATACCAGAAAGGATAACAGATTACAGCATGGAAGTCAAGGTTTCAAACTACATTTCGCAGTTCCTCTGCGATCACGGCATCACCGACTGCTTTCTCGTGACCGGCGGCGGCGCCATGCACCTCAATGACGCCATCGGGCATCAGGCGGGCATCCGCTGCATTTTCAACCACCACGAGCAGGCATCCGCGATTGCTGCGGAGGGCTACACCCGTCTGACCGGCAGACTGGCCGCCGTTTGTGTGACGAGCGGACCGGGCGGTACAAACGCCATCACCGGCGTCATGGGCGGCTGGCTGGATTCCGTCCCGATGTTCATTCTCTCTGGACAGGTCAAACGCGAGACAACGGTTTCTGCCTGTCCGGAACTGAACCTCAGACAGCTCGGCGACCAGGAATTCCCCGTAGTGGAATCCGTCCGCTGCATGACGAAATACGCCGTCATGGTGCAGAATCCGCAGACCATCGCATATCATCTGGAAAAGGCGCTGTATCTCGCGCTGCACGGCAGAGGCGGCCCGGTCTGGCTGGACATTCCGCTGGATGTGCAGGGCGCCCGGATTGATCCGGACAGCCTGCTGCATTTTGATCCCGACAAGGAAGCGTTCTGGCCGACGCCCGCCCCGAAGCAGTCCGCTGCCGAAATCCTGCTGCAAAAACTGAAGCAGGCAAAGGCGCCGCTGGTGCTGGCAGGCACGGGCATCCGGCTGGGCGGCGCGGTAAAGCAGCTGCTCGCCTTTCTGGAGAAGTATCAGATTCCGGTCGTCACCGCGTGGAACGCAAACGACACGGTGGCATATGACAATCCGTATTTCGCGGGGATGCCCGGCACCGTCGGCACCCGCCCCGGCAATTTCGCCGTCCAGAACTGTGATCTGCTCATCAGTCTCGGATGCAGAATGAACATCCGCATGATCGGCTACAACCACTTTGACTTTGCGAAAAACGCCTTCAAGGTCGTCGTGGACACCGATGCCAGAGAGCTCATCAAGCCGACCGTGCAGCCCGATCTGTCGGTTCATGCCGATGTCAAGGCCTTTCTGGAGCTGATGCTGGCGCAGGAATATCAGCCTGTCCCGACGCACGCAAAATGGCTCGGCTGGTGCCGGAATCTGCTGCAGAAATATCCGCCCGTCCTGCCGGAATATCACAGCAGCGGCGACGCGCCGCTCAATCCGTATGTGTTCATTGACACGCTGTTTGCGCATCTTCAGCCGGACGACCGCATCATCTGCGGAAACGGCAGTGCCTGCGTCATCACCTTCCAGGCCGCAAAAATCAAGCAGGGGCAGCGGATGTTCACGAACTCCGGCTGTGCCGCAATGGGCTACGGCTTCCCGGCCGCAGTCGGCGCCGCGGTTTCCGAGCCGTCCCGCAGAACTGTCTGCATCGACGGAGACGGCAGCGTGATGATGAATCTGCAGGAGCTGGCAACGGTCGCGTACAACCGCCTGAACCTCAAGCTCATCATTCTCAACAACAACGGCTATCTCTCGATCCGCCAGACGCAGCGGAACCTGTTCCGGCCGCCGATGATCGGCATCGACAGCGAGAGCGGCATCTGCTTCCCGGACTTTGAGAAGCTCGCAGCGGCCTTCGGCATTCCGTACTGCCGCCTTGACCGCGAGGACAGCGCCGGCGCCGTGCTGGACCCCTTTCTGAACAGCGACGGCCCATACATCTGCGAGGCAGTCGTTGATCCGGAACAGAATTTCGCGCCGAAATCCTCGTCTAAGGTTCTGCCAGACGGCAGAATCGTCTCCCCGTCGCTGGACGATATGTCACCGTTCCTTGACCGGACGGAATTTGAACAGATCAGGTACAAGCCATGATTCAGAATGTAATTTTTGATTTGGACGGCACTTTGCTCGACACGAAAGAGGGCATCTTTGAAAGCATCGCCTATGCCGCGGGCGTTCTGGGCTATCCGCAGCTTTCGGAGCAGCAGCTCATGACCTGTCTGGGGCCGCCGATTCAGCAGTCGTTCATCACGCATTACGGCTGTGATGCCGCCGAAGCACAGCGCGCCGCAGAGGTTTTCCGCGATTACTACAAGTCAGGGGCGCTGCTCAAGGCCAGACCCTACCGCGGGATTTTCTCGCTGTGCAAACGCCTGAAGGCGAACGGCATCCGCATGGCCGTCGCAACCTATAAGCGCGAGGATTACGCCCTCAAGCTGCTGCGGCATTTCGGCTTTGACCGCTACTGCGACCCGATGCACGGCGGCGACACCGACAACCGGCTGACAAAATCGGACATCGTGCGGCTCTGTCAGACCGAAATGGGCACCGATGCCGCACACAGCGTTCTGGTCGGTGACACGCGGCATGACGCGCTCGGCGCACAGCAGGCGGGAACGCCGTTTCTCGCCGTGACCTACGGCTTCGG
>JAFPQL010000271.1 GCA_017414145.1 Oscillospiraceae bacterium
AGTCGATTTCCTCGTCGCGGGACTTGATGTTCCAGATTCTCCACGGTGCGATGATCTGCATATCCGGCGCAAACGCCTTGATGGTCAGCTCAAAGCGGACCTGGTCGTTGCCCTTGCCGGTGCAGCCGTGGCAGATCGCGTCCGCACCCTCTCTGAGTGCGATTTCCGCGATGCGCTTTGCAATGATCGGACGCGCAAAGGAAGTGCCGAGCAGATACTTGCCCTCATAGACCGCACCCGCCTTGACGGTCGGGAAAACATAGTCGTCGATGAACTCATCGGTGAGGTCCTCGATGTAGAGCTTGGAAGCGCCGGTCTTGATCGCCTTCTCCTCAAGGCCGTCGAGCTCGGTACCCTGTCCGACATCGCCGGAAACGGCAATGACTTCGCAGCCCGGATAATTCTCCTTCAGCCACGGAATGATGATCGAGGTGTCCAGACCGCCGGAATATGCGAGGACAATCTTCTTCGGGATTTTCTTGTCTGCCATGATGATGCGTTCCTTTCTGTGCAGGCGGGCTGTTTGCGCGCCGTGATAATATGAACAAATGAAAAGCACCGCAGGCAGATTGTGCCGTGCGGTACTTTCATTATACTACATATTCCGGATTTGTCAAGCCCTTTTTGCATATTCCTGCATAATCGCAGAATATTCATGAATAATATTCAAAATCAGTGTATATTATTCGTTTTTATTCCCGAAGCGTCGCATAATCCTGCGTGCCGAAGATATTGGACTGCGGCAGATACGCAAATCCGACGCCGAGATCGGTGAACCTTTCGGAGAGCATCGTCTCGCGATGTCCGTACTCCGAGACATACCACTTATGCGCCGAAATGAACGGATGCCGGTAGCCCTTGTCCACATTTTCGCCGAGGGGCTTGCAGCTCTGCCCGACCGCCTCGATGATGCGTTCTGTCGGGGTCGCGCCGGTCTCCGGATCAAGATGCTCCTTGTTTTTCTCGCCGCCGTTGTGCTCTGCGAGCGCCAGACTGTGCCCGTGCGCGCATTCCGCGAGCGCTTCGTTCCAGCGCAGCGGAGCAAGCCCGTGAATTCCGCGGAGCGCGTTCGTCACATAGAAGCTGAGCTTGCTGAACACGGACAGATCATCCCGGTCCGCCACGGAATCGACCGCCAGAAACGCGCTCGTGTGCAGTGCGATGACCGCGTAGACAGTGCCTGTCCCCTCCGGATGCGTGTCGATGTAGCCCGTCACTGTATAATTCCGGCTGGAGCAGGTATATTCCGTCGCCGTTGTATAGTATCCGACAATAACGCCGTCGCGGGAGAACATAATCAGCGTATTCGCGTTGTCCTCGGCATAGACATAAAAGTCCGTGACGCAGCCGTTATATTGCAGCGACAGCATTTCTGTCAGCGGGCCGAATGCACCGGTCAGCTCCGGCGCACCGGCGACCTCTGCCGCGAGGCGTCCCAGCGGGAGCACCCGTCCGCCGACGGTCAGAATCTCCGGCTCTGTCGTCCGGCTCGCCGTCGTCTCCGGCTCCGGAACGGTTGTCTCCGGAGCGGTTGTCTGCCCTTCCGTCCCGTCCGGCTGTGCGTCTGTGCCGTTTACGGCTGTGAGCAGCGATGTCTCAGCGGCAGTGTCTGCCGTCGTTTCCGTTGTCAGAGTCGTCGTTTCCGTTGTCAGGGTTGTCGTTTCCGTCTCCGGCAATGTTGTCTGCGCCGCCGCAGGCAGCGGGTCCAGATCATGATTCAGTCCGGCCAGATAGGCCAGCATCACACTGCTGTCACCCGCACTGACCATGCCGTCCTGATTGCAGTCGGCATTCCGGGCGCCCTGCACCGTCACGACCGCCTCCGCATCCTCCGCACAGTAGCGCGCCAGCAGAATCGCATCCGCGACGCTGACCAGCGTATCGACATTGACATCGCCGGGGCGTTCCGAGACACCGGCGGATGAAGCGGCAATTCCGGCCGTCACCGTCAGAACCGCTGCCATTCCGGTCAGCACAGCAGAAAGCGTGAATCGCCGCATAAGTCATCCTCCTTCCGGACCGGACGGAAGCGCACCGCCGGTCAATCGCTCAGAAATCCGGTTGGTATCACAGTGCTGTATTGCTTCTGATGGTTCAAAAAAGATTCAGATCGGATCGGCATTTCTTCCCGGCAGTTCCGGCGGATGAAGCGGCAATCGAATTACGCCTCGGGATGATAGACCATGATGTCCGGCAGCAGGCGGAACTTCTCGTTATAATCCAGCCCCCAGCCGACGACGAACAGGTCGGGAATCGTGAAGCCGATATAATCCGGCACAATATCTGCGCATTCGGGGACGCGGCGGCCGGGCTTGTCAAGCATCGTGCAGATGCGGAACGACGCCGCACCCTGATTCTCAAAATGCTTCCGGACCGCCGCCATTGTTCTGCCGGTATCCACAATATCCTCCAGAATCAGAACATGACGGTCCTTGACGCAGATGTCCTTTCCGAGATCAAACACCGGCTCCAGCGCGGACTCGGTGTTGATATACGAATGCACCTTCAGGAAATCCAGTTCAATCGGAACGGTGACGGCGCGCACCAGATCGGCGGAGAAAAACACCGCCCCGCGCAGCGTACAGAGCAGCAGCAGCGGATGCTCGGCGGTCGCGGTCTCCGCATAATCCGCAGAAACGGCGGCAGCCAGCTCGGCAATCCGGCGGCGGATCTCATCATTGGTTTTCAGCATGGTAAACTGTTCAGACATGATGTTTCGACTTTCCCTTCTGTATCAATATTATGCGCCTTACAGATTCTGCCAAAGGTTCTTCTGCTGCAATTACTATTATAATACCACAATATTTCATAAAAGTCAATGCGATTCCGGAAAGTTTCTGTGGAAACTGCATTGTGACTTTTCACAAATTATCGGCATCATTTTTGGCAGGCGTAAGGACAACCGCCCGGATTCCGCAAGAAAACACAGAATGCCGGACGCAGAAAGCGCAGGCAATCAAACGGCGCCCCGTTTCATCCCCTGCGCTGCAGCATCATTGGTGATTCCGGCGCGTCAGCACCGGTCAGGATTCAGAATGCCCGCCCTCGGACGGCTTCTGGGGGCGCTGTCCGCCCGAATGCGGTCTGCTGCGCCGGAAGCGGCGGCGATGCTCCTCCCCGCTGCCGGAAGCGGCATTCTCTGCGGGTCTGACCCGTTCGGGATGCTCTACGACGGCGCGGTGCTCGGTGAAATCATCCAGCATCGGGGCGGCACTGCGGTGTGCGGGCGCCGGGCGTTCCGCGGGAGCGGTCCGCTGCTGCCGGTTCTCCCCGAATTCCGGCCGGAGTGCGGCGGCGCTGCCGGATTCCGTGCGGCGCTCTGTCCGTTCGGCGCGCTCGGCGCGTTCCGGTCGTTCGGCGCGCTCAGTGCGCTCAGTGCGTTCCGTCCGCTCGGCGTGCTGCTTTGCGGAACGGGACTGTCTGGCGGGACGCTGCGGTCTCTCCGCTCTGCCCTCCGTCTTCTCGGACGCGGCCTTTTCGCCCTTTTCGGCCTTGTCGGGCTTCTCCTGCTTTTTGACCTTCACAGGCTGCGCGGCCGCGGGCTCCCGCTTCTCGCGCAGATCCTCCTTCGTCATGCGGCGGCTCGCGTCCTGAAGCCGCTCCACATCGTCACGGCTGACCGTCACCGGCGTATCGGAATTCTCCGGCTTGACGCGCAGATTGCCGGTCACGAGATTCGCCTCCATCACATACGCCCGGATCGGCGGATCACCCGGCAGCAGCACCGTCGAGCCGACCTTCGGCGTCAGCTTGATGAGCTCCTCGTAGACAGGGCTTTCATAGCGCAGACAGCACATCAGTCTGCCGCAGGCGCCGGAAATCTTCGTCGGATTCAGAGCCAGACCCTGCTCCTTTGCCATTTTAATGGAAATCGGCTGGAAATTGCTCAGATAGCCCTTGCAGCAGAACTCTCTGCCGCAGATGCCCAGACCGCCCAGCAGCTTCGTTTCGTCGCGGTCACCGATCTGTCTGAGCTCGATCCGCATATGGAACTGCTGTGCGAGATCCTTGACCAGCTCGCGGAAATCCACGCGGGACTCCGCCGTAAAGTAGAAAATCAGCTTATTGCTGTCAAAGCCGCATTCCACATCGACCAGCCGCATCGGCAGCGATCTCGCTTCGATGCAGCGCTCGCAGAACTGCATGGCCTCCTTCATAAAGGCGCGGTTCTTTTCGAGGATTTCGAGATCCGCATCCGTTGCGATGCGGAGAATGGGCTTGAGCGGCGCGGTGATGCTGTCCTCGGAAACGGCGTGGCGTCTTGCCGCAACCTCGCCGCATTCGGGGCCGCGTGCCGTCTCGACGACTACATAGGTCCCCTCTGCGGGATTCAGGTCACCGGGCGCGAAAAAGTACAGCTTTCCGCTGCTTTTGAATTTGACTCCGATAATTTCGACCATTGTTATCAAACCATCCAAAAAACCAGTATATTCTGCCCGCCGCGGTTCAGCAGGCAGTCAGTGCGGCAGTCAGCGCCGTGACGGTCAGCACCGCCCCGACATTGCCGTCCAGATCGGAAAAGGCCTCCGTGACCGCCCCGTGCATCCGCATCAGACGGCGCGGAGAGCAGCGTGCGGCAAGCGCCTTTGCAGAGGCGATGTCGCAGCCCAGCCGCGGCAGCTCGCCCTCC
>JAFPQL010000272.1 GCA_017414145.1 Oscillospiraceae bacterium
AGCCGATCTCAACCGCGACAGCAAAATCGGTGCGGACGATGCAACCGGAATCCTGAAATACTATTGCAGAACGCTCGCAGGCGGTCAGCCGCTCTGGCATGACGACTGCAAGGTTTTCTATGAGGAGGGCTTCGACCTTCTGGAAGAATCCATCAGCGAGCGCGAGGAGGATCTTCCGTTCTTCGGGCAGATGATCCCCAATACCAGACCGTTTGCACAGCGCGGTCTCTATCTCGAGATCGGCTCTGTCTCCGGACAAGCAGGCGAAACCGTCACCGTTCCGGTTTATATCTACGTCAGCCGACGCTGGTCGGATATATGGTCACCGTCACGCATGATCCGGCACTGAAACCTGTGGACGTCACGACCGGCATCGGCGAAACGCTCGGCTGGGATTCCGAGCTCTATGACTTTCAGGGCAATCCGTTTTTCGGTGAGAACACTAGCACGATCAACGCCGGAGAATACCGGGAACGTGTCGCACCGGAGGGATGTATCGCCGCAGAATTCAGCTATACGATTCCGGAGAACGCAAAATCCGGCGGCCGCTTTTGTCTCGCCGTTGATCCGACAGCGACCATGTTCAACAATTCAGAAACCAGTCCCGACCAGACAATTACACCCAACGCTTATCAGTATACCGCAAGAAGCGGCGCGGTGACGGTCAGATAATTCCGCCGCTCACACTTCTCCCTGACAGGTATGCTGAGACCGGCTGTACGGGAGCAGGTCTCAGCATACTCCCCTATGTATCCAAATCATTCAGACTTCGCCTTGCAGCAGGCTCCGGAACAGAGGACTCCGGCGCCTGCTGCTTTTTATGCCTGCTCGACATCATAGCCTGCGGCACGGATCAGCCGGTTATAGACCGCGAGTCCGACGCCGTCTGTCCGCGGCGCACGGACATAGAGATGCGTAATATGTGCGGCATCGGCATCACGCAGCGCCGCAAAAAACGCCGCCGCGCGCGCTTCATCCGTATCGCCGTAGGTCTTGTACGGAATGCCGAGCGCCTTGCAGGCTTCCGCATCCGAATCGAACACCAGCGCACAGACGCCCTCCGCGATCCGCGGCTGCATATACCGCAGAAACGCTGCACTGTCGCCCTGCACAAGCGTCACCTGCGCATTCGGCGCGTAGTGCTTGTACTTCATGCCCGGCGAGCGCACGACCGTATCCGGCGAAATCTGCGCAAGTACGGCATCATCGACGATCACGCGCTTTGCGACCGTCTGAAGCTGCTCCGGCGTGACAAATCCCGGACGCAGCACGCGGACCGTCTCCGCATCATCGAGGACGATCACCGTCGATTCCACACCGCAGAGACAGCTTCCGCCCTCGACAATCGCCGGAATGCGCCCGTCCATATCCTGCATCATATGCGCAGAGGTCGTCGGGCTCGGACTGCCGGAACGGTTGCCCGAGGGTGCTGCGATCGGCACACCGCTCGCTTTGATAAATGCCTGCGCCACCGGATGCGCCGGAAACCGCACGCCGACCGAATCAAGTCCGCCTGCCGTCACCGCAGGGACACGCTCTGTGCGCGGCAGAATGATCGTCAGCGGACCGGGCCAGAATTTCTCCGCGAGCTTCTGCGCCAGCGGCGGAATCTCCCTGACAAGCGGCGCCCAGTCCGCGATATCCGCAATATGTACAATCAGCGGATTGTCCGCAGGTCTGCCCTTTGCCGCAAATACCTTGCGCACGGCATCGGGATTTCCCGCATCGCAGGCAAGCCCGTAGACCGTTTCCGTCGGCATCCCGACAGGCTCGCCCCGGCGAATCAGCGCCGCGGCTTCTTCAATCTCATTTTCCTGTAACAGCTTGGTTTTCAAAT